>JAJFVM010000087.1 GCA_021371805.1 bacterium | reverse complement strand
GTAGTGGGCACATCAGTCATGGTGCTATTTTTTATAGCTATTACAGGAGTGGTAACCCATAGTGCATTTGGAACTCTGAATTGGCTACTGGTGATCCTGCTTGCATCCGGCACTATAACCGGTGCAATCCTCGGACCTTTATTTGGTAAGCGGATAAATAAAAAAGCTTTGGAAAAATTCTATGGCCCGTTTTTTATTGTATTTATTATATTAATGGCAATTTCGATGTTCTTCTAATATTTTTCACATCGGTGGGGAATGAATAACCTGACAATAGCATGTCAAGTTATTCATTAACGAACCGGTAATATGCGTGATCTCATAAAGGATATCATTTGCTTTGCAAACACAGTACATGATGAGGATTGTTATCTTATTTTTGGCGTTTCCGATGACCTTAAACTTACTGGGATGCAACAAACGCGCAAGAAGCAGGCTGATTTAATCGATGCCTTGTCAAATCTTCACATTGCAGGTGACAACATCCCCAAAATTGATATTGAAACAATTAACTTCGAAGGCACCGAGCTTGATGTCCTTAAAATATTCGACACTGACAGAACGCCAATTTATTTGAAAAAGCCATACGGGAGTATGAAGCAAGGTTGTATTTATTCACTCAATATTTTAGGATCACATTGTGATATAATCTGTAGTTTACTTATAGATATGTTAGGTGTGATTAAAAATTAAAAGTTTTTTAATCTACTTATATAAAAAATCATGTAAGGGAGGTGTCTATATGCCATTTATTCAATTTGACGGAGGTCAGATGCCAAAAGAGAAAAAGGCTGAATTAGTAGCTAAACTAACTGAAGTAGCACAAGAAGTTTTGGGAATACCTTCACAGGCTTTTTCCGTACTTATAAGAGAAAACAGTATGGATAATATAGGTCAAGGTGGAAAACTTTTGTCAGAACTTCACAAGTAGAGTTTAAAAAGTACCTGCTTTTATGCAGGTACTTTTTTGTAAGCGTACATAGAATAAATACACATAGAACATAAGAAAAACACCTTTTCTGCCATCTTCAATAAATGGAAAGAGCCTGTTAGAAATGATTTATTAACTTTTTGTGCTCCAGCGGTTGAATGATCGGGGTGCGCTACTTTTGCCTCAGTATTGATATTATTGTCAGCTGTTTTAATCAACATGTCCTGGAATTCTTGTGAGTATTTGCCAATATCATGCAGCCAACCTATTAATTCAGCCCAATCACCGCCTCTGAAGGGCTCTGCAAACTCCCGAGCAAGTTTGGCAAAGTTTCTTAAATGATCTTCAAGTTTTTGCCACTCAAAAGCATAATACTTGTAAAGTATGGTTTGCAAAAAGTAAGTTATTGGTGTTTTTTAAAAAGAGTTAGGATTGAATGGCACTCTTTTTAGGCTTTAACACTAATATAAAGGCAAGAGCAACAGCTGCAAATACTATGACGGAAACTTCCGCCCAGAGAATTCCGGATTTTATATTAAGATATGAGACTACAAAATCTATTGCAAGATGTCCTAAAAATGCAAAAATAATAAAATAATATTTCCTGTTTAAAAATGCATGCATTACAAGAACAGAAAAGGCTATTTGCACAACTATTGTAAGAACCCTCTCTCCAGCTCCAACCAGAGGCATAAACCAGCTCATGGATTCTATTTGAGCTTTTAGGGCACCTGCACCTGGGAGTATCGGAAAAAATTTATAAATTATAAAATTTGCCAGAACCGAACCCCCCACAAGAATCATTGACTCTCCCCCGCCTCCATGCCCGATACCGTACATCAGGCCTTTTTCGTACGTCTTATTTCTTATAATGAGACCTATTCCCAGTGCCCTGAATCCTTCCTCAAACAAAGCTGCCGTAAAAGACGGAAAAAGAATAGTCATAAGAAGAAGATTATCTCCCATAAAATAATATCGAAGCAAATTTGAGACATTGCTGTTTAAAGGTATTCTTACCAGGGAAACTAAAAATAATGCAAGACCTATAAAAAATATCGCCCAGGAAACCTTGAATTTCCTTCTGAATATGAATGCTGTAATCAGCGGCAGTCCTATTTCAATAATAATTGCGGCTATAAAAGCAAAATCTTTTAACATGCTTCCTCTTTTATATCCTGAAAAATAGATTATTTTACTGCCTTATTATAGTCTCAACTATCCTTTCGAGTTCACCGACACTTCCAAATTCAATTTCAATTTTTCCTTTTTTTTTGCCCTGTACTATCTTTACCGGAACATTAAGAAAATCAGAAATTTTCTGACTTACCGCAGGAAGTTTTGTCAACTGAATAATGTCTTCAAACTTCTTTTTAGCAGGAGGGTTATTCTTTAAATTAACGAGCTTCTCGACTTCTCTTACGCTCAGATCATTTTGAACAATAAATTCCGCTATCTGAAGCTGGTCTTCAACTTTTTTTAAACTTACCAGAACTTTTGCATGCCCTGTAGTTACCTTACCTTCATCAATTAACTTCTGAACGCTGATAGGAAGATTCAGCAGCCTTATAAAATTTGTAATGGATGCCCTGCTTTTCCCAACCCGCTTTGAAAGAGTCTCGTGTGTTATATTAAAATCATCAAGAAGCTGTTTATAAGTATGAGCCTGCTCTATCGGGCTTAGATTCTCTCTGTGAATGTTTTCAATCAAAGCCATCACAAGGCTTGAGGTATCATCAATATCGGTATTAATTATCGCCGGAACTGATGTTAAACCTATCTGTTTTGCCGCCCTGAACCTTCTTTCTCCGGCAATTATTTCATATTTCTCATCGACGTTTAGTTTTCTTACTATAATTGGCTGTATTATTCCAAACTCTCTTACTGAGTCTGCAAGTTCGGTCAGGCTCGCTTCATTAAAAGTATGCCTTGGCTGATTCTTATTCGGCTCTATCTGATCGATGCTTAATTCAAAAACCCTGCTTTCTATATTTTCTGCTACTTCGGTAGTTTTATTCAGATTTGGTATTAAAGCTCCAAGTCCCCTACCTAGTCCTCTTTGTGCCATTTTTAATCACTTCCTTTGTAAAACTTTTATATGCCTGGGCTCCCTTGCATTCAGGATCATATGAAAGAATAGGTTTTCCATAACTGGGTGCCTCACTTAATCTTACATTTCTGGGAATAACGGTCGTATAAATTTTATCTGAAAAATGTTTTTTTACTTCAGAGATAACCTGATCTGCCAACTTTATTCTTGGATCATACATGGTCATTAATGCACCTGCGATTTCCAGTTCCGAATTTAAATTCTCCTTAACTAATTTTATGGTATTCATCAGCTGCCCCAGACCTTCCAATGCGTAATATTCGCATTGAATCGGGATTATCACTTCATCCGCTGCACTTAATGCATTGATAGTTAAAAGTCCAAGCGCCGGAGGACAATCAATTATTATATAATCGTATTCGCTCTTAATTTTATCAATCGCTTCCTTTAACTTGTACTCTCTTTTCATGCTGGTAACAAGCTCTACTTCAGCTCCTGCCAATTGTATTGATGAAGGTATTGCTTCAAGATTAGCATAATCAGTTTTGGAAATTACCTTTGCAACATTCTCTCCGCTGATAATAACATTATATATAGATGATTTGTCCGAATTAACCAGGATACCTAATCCGCTTGTTGAATTGCTTTGAGGATCCATGTCTACCATAAGTGTTTTATAGCCAAAATAGCCCAAATAAGAGGTTAAATTAACCGCAGTGGTACTTTTACCTACCCCGCCTTTCTGATTGGCAATTGCAATAATTTTACTGTAGAAATCATTATTTTTTTTAAAGAAATCTCTGTCTTCCGAATTTATTCTTATGTTGTTCATCTTGATTTTTTTAGGATTACTATTACTTTTTTTATGATTTTTATTTTCAGAAGCACTTGAAATTATTTTATTATCCGGTTCAGAATCATTGTTAGTTTTATTATTTTTAAAAATTTTATTAAAAAACCCCATTAAATGTGCCTTTGTACAAATACATAAATAAAGTAATTAATAATCTTTTTTAATTAAAGACATGTCTCTTGGAAATATGGCTGATGTTTTTTCTTGTTTATCCAATATTAATATAGCCCTGAACTCATCTAAGCATGGAATATTAATCTCTTCAATCCTGCTGATCTTTGAACCCAGTTTTCTTAGATTCTCAGTTATTTTTTCCGATTCTAAAAAAACCTTCCTGCTTTTATATAGAAATATTTTACCATTTATTTTTGAAAATGGAATTATTAATTCTAATAGAATATTAATTTTTGTAACAGCTCTTGCAATACAATAATCAAATGATTCCCTGAAATTGTCTTCTCTTGCCAGCTGCTCTGCCGGGTAATTCAGAACTGTGGTATTTGGAAGATGCAGTTCCTTAATTATTCCTGATAAAAAATTTGCTTTTTTGTGATTTTTTTCTATTAAACAAATATTATTATTTTTTAATAAAATAGAAAGAAGTATTCCCGGAAGCCCTGCCCCGGAGCCAATATCAAGTATCTTTTTTTGAAAAAGGTGCTGCCGGCTGAATTCTTCTTTAAGAGAAAAAATCGAAAGACAATCTATGATATGCCTGTAAAAGATATCCTTCTTTTCTTTTGAGCCGACAATATTTGTTATTTTATTAAATTCATAAACTGCTTCAAGATAAAATAATATTTTAAAGATATCTTCATCGGTAAAACATACGGACATTTCGCTCAAGTACTGCATAAGAACTTCTTTATAATCTTCTTCATCACTAAATGTCATTTCTTTACCCCTGATTTTAAACTTATAAGTAAAATTGAAATATCCGCCGGGGATACTCCGGCAATCCTTGAAGCCTGTCCGAGGGTATTAGGCTTAACGGTATTTAACTTATCCTGGGCTTCATAAGTTAATCCCCTGATCTTAAAAAAATCAATATTTTGAGGAATAGTTATTTTTTCCAGATTGGAATATTTTTTTATTTCTTCAATCTGTTTCAAAATATATCCTTCATATTTTATATTTATTTCGGTTTGATTAAAGACTTCAGGATCTTTTATATAAATATCATTGCAAAAATTACCAATTAATTTAAAAATATCTGTTTCGGGTCTTTTTAATATCTGGTAAAGAGTAGCCGGCACATCCAATATTGACGAACCCATATCTTTTAAAAATCTATTATTTTGAATATTCGGAAATATAATTTTATTTTTTAAATATCCTTCCAGAAATTTCATATCTTTTTCTTTTTTAAGAACTTTTTCGTATTGTTTCTTGCTTAATAAACCTGTTTTATATCCATATTTCGATAATCTTAAATCTGCGTTATCTGATCTTAATAAAAGACGGTACTCCGCTCTGGATGTATACATGCGGTATGGTTCCAATAATTCTTTGGTGATAAGATCATCAATTAAAACACCTATATAACTTTCCTCTCTTGTTAAAACTAAAGGCGGTTTACCAAAAATTTTTAAAGATGCATTAGTTCCTGCAATAAATCCCTGAACAGCAGCTTCCTCATAGCCACTGGTACCATTAATCTGCCCTGCAAAAAATAAATTTTCAACTGTTTTTGATTCCAATGTTAAGTGAAGCTGGTTGGGATATATATAATCATATTCTACAGCATAACCAGGCCTGATAATGCGCGCATTTTCCAGTCCTTCTACGGAATTAATAATTTGCTGTTGAAGTTCCACAGGCATGCTGGTTGTAAGGCCCTGCAGGTACATTTCGTTTGTATTTTTTCCTTCCGGTTCAATAAAAATAGGATGTCTGTTTTTCTCGGGAAAATTAATGACCTTTCTGTCTATTGAAGGACAATGTCTGGGACCATGGGTATTTATTATTCCTGACCTTATGGGTGATTTATCAATATTGTGCGCAATAATTTCATGGGTTTTTTTATTTGTATATGTTAAAAAACTGGAAATATTTAAATGTATTTTCTTGTCTTTCCAAAATGAAAAAGTCATGGGTATCGATTCACCCGGTTGCTCTACGGTTTTGGAAAAATCGATACTTCTCTTATCTATTCTGGGCGGAGTAGCAGTCTGATATCTACCGGTTTTAATTCCCGCGTTATTTAAGCTCCTTGTCAAATTCATTGAAGGATATTCTCCCATACGCCCTGCTTTGTACTCCTTATCCCCGATTATTATCCGCCCTCTTAAAAAAGTACCGGCAGCAATAATAACGGCATGACAACAAAAAAAATTACCGCCTTCTAATTCAACGCCTGTAACTTTATTATTTTTAATAAGAATATCGGAAACTGTTCCCTGCCTCAATATGAGATTTTTACAATTTTCCAAAATTTTCTTCATTTCAATCTCATAGCACTTTTTATCGATTTGAGCTCTTAATGACTGTACTGCAGGCCCTTTGCTTTTATTTAAAACCTTTAGCTGAATCAAAGTATCGTCTGCAACCTTGGCCATCTGACCTCCAAGAGCGTCAAGTTCCGAGACTAACTGGCTTTTACCGACACCCCCGATAGCAGGATTACATGGCATTAAGGCAATTTTATCAATATTTATCGTCAATAAAAGGGTTTTTAAATTCAATCTGGCAGAAGCAAGAGCAGCTTCACATCCCGCATGTCCCGCTCCTACAACAATCACATCATATTTGTTTTTCAGATCATCCATAAATGATTAAGTTTCACGTGAAACATTTAATGTTCTAAGAATAATTTTAAATGTAAATATTTAAGAATTAAGTTCAAAAATACAAATTAAAGAACATAAATTTTATCCTTCATAAATATTAAAACCTATAATATCTATAAAAATTTATATTTCTTTAATATTCCGCAGTATTTTGAAATTCTTGATTCAGATTCCTCATAACTAAAATTTTTATAATCAATATCTTTTTCATAATCAATATTAAACGGAGGATTAAAATTTTTCAGAATAATATTATCTGAAAGAAAACCTAATAATGTGTTTTTACTGTCAAATATTAAATTGTTTTCTCCTAAAATATCCAGAGAAGCATTTATTCCCGCAATAAAACCCTGTGCGGCTGATTCTTCATAACCCCAGGTCCCGTTTATCTCTCCGGTAAAATAAATATTCTCATTTATTTTACTTCTTAAAGTATCTGTTAATTGTCTCGTATTTAATGCATCATATTCAATTATATATCCCGCCCTTGTTAATACCGCATTTTCCAAACCATTAAATTCATTAATTAACATTTGTTGTTTATTATCAGGAAGTTCCGATAAAAATCCTTCTGCATATAATTCAATTGTATTATCGCCTTCTTTATATAAATTAATTTCAAAAATATCATTTTTAAATATATTATCTTTTAAATATTCTATTAAATATTTTTCCTGATAAATTACATTTTCCTCTGATATTTTATAATTTTCTTTTCCGCAAATATTTTTAATTATGGTTTTTAATGAATCTTTTGTTATATATGTATTATAATTAAAAATATTTTCTTTTTTTGATTTATTTTCGTTATTAAAATTTTTAAAAATATTTTTAAATTCCTTTGTTTTTATTTTTTTAATTTTTTTTAAATCAATTGTTTTTTTATCTATTCTGGGAGATATATATGTTCTTATTCTATTAAAATCATATCCGATATCTTTTAAATTTTTTGATAAGCTGTTAGATGATATTTCTCCATGTCTTCCAGCCTCAACAATATTTTTTCCGTATAATATTTTTCCATTCAGAAAAGTACCCGCGGCTATTATTATTTTTTCTGTATAAAAAATACTTCCGTCGTTTAGAATTATTTTATATTTTTCTTTATAATCGTTTTCTTTTATCTCGCAAACTAAACCCTGGCGTGTTTCCAAATTTTGTTTGTTTTCCAAATTATATTTATAAAATAATGAAAAATTTTTCTTGTCAACTATAAAAGCGGGGGATAATATATTTTTTTCTTTTTCAATTTTCCCTGCGATTTTATTATATTCTATTGCTTTTTCTATAAATCCACCCATTATTCCTATTTCTCTTATAAGCGAAGCTCTTATATTTCCACCAAATTTACTGCTGTATTTTAATAATGCCGTATTATCCATGCTTATATTAATAATTAAAGTTTTTATTCCCATATTGGCACAGGCAATTGCTGCTTCTGATCCGGAAATACCTGCACCTATTACTATGATTTTATATTTATTAATATTTTCTTTATTCATTTTCTTAATGTTTCACGTGAAACATTACGTCATTTTTTATTATATTGTTACTTTTTGTCGTATTTACTTCCCTATGCAAAATTTTCTAAAAATTCCATTCAATATGTCTTCTCCTGTATTTTCGCCTATTATTTCTCCTAATGTATTGTATGCTGCTCTTAATTCTATTACCGGAAATTCCTCTGACAATTTTAAATCAAACGCTTTTTGCGCATTTTCTATTTCAATTTTTGCTTTTTCAATTGATATCTTTTGCCTTTTATTTATAATTATTTTTTCTTCTATTTCGAATTTTTCTTTTCCTATTGTCAGATCTTTTATTTTTTTTTCTAACTTTTCTATTCCGATTCTTTTTGTTGCAGATATCTCAATAATATTTTCTTTCTTTATATACTCTTCAATTTTTTCTTTCTTAATTTTTGATCGTTTATCTATTTTATTTATGCAAATTACTACTTTTTTTTCTTTTGACTTTTTTATTATCTCGATATCTTCATCTGATATTTCTTTTGAATTGTCTAATATGACAATTATTATATCTGCTTTTTCTATTTCACTTATGCTTTTTTTTACTCCGATTTTTTCTATATAGTTTTTTGATTTTCTTATTCCTGCAGTATCTGTTATTGTTACAGGAATACCGTCCATATATATAATTTCATCTATCGCATCTCTTGTTGTACCCGGAATATGTGTTACTATTGATTTTTCTTTTTTTACTATCAGGTTCAACAGGCTTGATTTTCCAACATTTGGTTTTCCGGCAATTGTTATTTTTATTCCGTTTTTTATAATCTCGCCTTTTTCTTCACTTTTTATTAATTCAATTAAATTTTCATGTACTTCATTAATATCTTTTCTCATTTTTTTATATGGAATTATTTCCAAATCTTCTTCAATAAAATCAATAGATGCTTCTATTTCTACGATTATATCCAGCAATTTTTTTCTTATATTTTTTATTTCATTTTTTAAGGATCCACTTAAATTATTTGCAGCTATTTTTAAACTGTTTATTGTTTTTGCATTTATAATATCAATTACTGCTTCAGCCTGTGATAAATCTATCCTTCCATTTAAAAACGCTCTTTTTGTAAATTCTCCTGGTTCGGCAAGTCTTGCGCCATTCTCAATTATCAGCTCCAATATTTTATTTACGGCAACCATTCCGCCATGACAATTTATTTCTACAATGTCTTCCCTTGTATATGATTTCGGAGCTTTCATAACACTTACCAATACTTCATCGATTATTTTATTTTTATCAAAAATATTTCCATATATTATTTTATATGTTCTCAAATCACATATTTTTTTATTTGACTTCGATTTAAATATTTTTTCAGCTATATTAATTGATTCTTTTCCACTTATTTTTATTATATTTACTGCAGCTTCACCGGCTCTTGTTGCCAATGCAGCTATTGTATCGTCATTCATTTTTTTATTTTTTATTTTTAATTTTATTTTATTTTTAAAATTATTAAAAATTCTTATTTTTTAATTCTTTCCCAAAAAAATAAATGACGCTGTCTGCGTCATTTATTTTATTTTTTTCTTTTTTACTATTTATTTGGATATATTATTATTCTTCTGTAAGGTTCTTTGTTCTTACTTTTTGTCTTTACTTCTTTATTATCAGATAATGTATCGTGAATAATCTTTCTTTCATATGAAGGCATTGGCTTTAGTATTATTTTTCTTCCTTCTTTAACGGCTTTTTTTGCCATTCTTATTGCAAGATTTTTAATAATATCATTTTTCTTTTTTCTATAATCTTTTATATCTATTATTATAGTTTTATCAATAATGTTTTTTCTTTTTGCATACAGATTAACCAGATATTCAATTGCCTCCATATTTTTCCCATTTTTACCAATTGCTATCCCAAGATCTTTTCCATAAACATCTATCTTGTTTATTTCCTTATCATATCTTATCTCAGATATTTCGCTGTTAGAAACATATATTATAATTTTTTTTATAAATTCTTTTATTTTTTCTATATCATTATTTTCATCATCATACTTCTCAGATTCTTCACTATAAAAATTATCTTCATCTTCTTTTTCTTCTTCAATTTCGTTTTCTTCAGATATTTTTATTTTTTGATTGCTTTCTATGAGTTTATTTGATTTTTGCTCTTCTTCTAAAGATTCTACAAATTTACCAATAGCTTCTTCCATACTTTTTTGTTCAGACATTTTTACACCTCTTTATAAAGCTATTTTCTTCTCTTTTTTGATTTTTGTTTTATATGCTTTGTCTCTATTTGCTGAGCAGGCAGTATTTTTTCAGCCGTTTTCTTTTTTTCGTCTGCTTTCCCTTTTTCCTTCAATACCATTTTGTTAACAAACCACTGCTGACCGATTGACCATATATTTGTTGTTACCCAATATATTAATATTCCTGATTGAAGCCTTATTGATATAACTCCAAATACAACAGGCATCATGTAAGTCATTAAGGCCTGGCTTCCTCCTGTTTGAGCTGTACTTGTTTGAGTCATTTTTGAAGTGAGTATCATCGTTCCGACCATTAATATTACTAATATATAATACGGATCGGCCAATTTTAAATCCATCCATAAAAAATTATATATAGTTTGAGCTCCTCCGCCAATAACTTTTATACCTAAATCTCTTAATAATTGATATAAAGCAAAAAATATCGGCATCTGAAGTAATAATGGAAGACATCCTGATAGGGGATTTACATTATTTTTTTTGTAAAAGGCCATCACTTCCTGCTGCATTTTTTGCTGGTCATCTTTATACTGCTTTTGTATTTCTTTTAATTCAGGCTGCAGCATCTGCATTCTTGCCATTGATCTTGTTTGGCTTATGGTTAATGGCAGTAATACTATTCTTACTACGATAGTTAATAATATAATTCCTATTCCGTAGCTTGGTATTCCTCTATAAAAAAATTCTATTATATATCCTAATACTGATTCAACCGGTTTTAAAATCGATGTTAGCCAACTCAATATTCTTTTCCTCCATTTTATTTTACAGGATCATATCCGCCTTTATTAAACGGGTTACATCTTAATATTCTATACACGGCTTTTATGCTCCCCTTTATTATTCCATACTTATCTATCACCTGTATTGCATACGTTGAACATGTAGGATAAAATCTGCAGCTTGCCGGTAGGAGAGGTGATATAAATTTTTTATATCCTTTAATTATTAAAACTAATATTTTTTTCATAAACCATTTATATTTTCTAACTTATTAAGTATCAATATTTTATAATACTTGTTTTAATATTTTATTCATCTCTTTATTTATATCCCAAAAACTTAATCGCCCTATGCCCTTTTTTGCGATTACTATTATTTCAAATTCATAACAATCTTTATCATTAAAAATCCTCAGAGTTTCTTTTAATAGCCGTTTTATCCTATTTCTTTCTACGGCAGTTCCGATTTTCTTTGTTACAATGAATCTTATTTTTATTATTTCTGACTTTTTTGTTGTTTTTTTTATATATATTATAAAATATTTCTTATTTAGATATTTTCCCTCTTTTAATATTCTTTTTATATCTTTTTCATTTTTTATACTTTCAAGAATATTAATTTTTCCCTCCAGCTCTTAAGCTGATAAAACCTTTCTTCCTTTTCTTCTTCTGTTTGTTACTACTCTTCTGCCTGATCTGGTTCTCATCCTCTGCATAAATCCATGTTTCTTTTTTCTTTTTCTAACATTCGGTTGATACGTTTGTTTCATTTTTTCCGCCTATTTTTCCATATATTCAATTATATTCAATTTTAGTTATTTTGGATGTAAATTATACATTTTAAACTTTTTTATATCAATAAGTCAATCTTAATTAACCTTATTGTACCTTATTTGTTGTTTGTTTTATTAAAACTCCAAACATTTGTTCATATATTTTCATTACTTTTTATTTTAGCAAAAATTGAGATATTCCATTTTTATTTTGGTTTTCATTTTTTTTAAAATATTTTTTTTAAGTTTTATACAGGTGTTG
>JAJFVM010000159.1 GCA_021371805.1 bacterium | reverse complement strand
TTTGCAGATGAAAATGATGTTGATCTGATTCTTGATTTTATAAGACAGCTTGCTGATTATGAAAATAGAATTCATGAAGTTATTGCAACAGAAGACAGTATTAAAGAGGCGCTTTTTGAACGTAAATTGGCCGAAGTTATAATTAGCGAGTATGAAGGAAATCCGGTAGGATTTGCTTTGTTTTTCCATAATTTTTCAACATTTCTTGGTAAACCGGGTATTTATATCGAGGATTTATATGTAAATCCCGAAATGAGGGGAAGGGGAATAGGTACTTTGATGCTGGCTTTTCTTGCAAGGCTTACGCTTGAACGAAAATGCGGACGACTGGAATGGGCTGTTTTAAACTGGAATGAGCCGTCAATAAAATTTTATAAGAAAATAGGCGCAGAACCTAAAGATGAATGGACTCTTTATAAGATAAGCGGAGAAGCACTTGAAAATCTTTCAGCAAAAATATTTTACAAATATTAATTTTTGTGATACTATTCTCTAGGTTTAACTTTAATAGTAAGTTAAATCGAGTATAGTTGCTCTTTTAAATAGTTAGTTAAAGTCGTTGACCGGGAGTATTAAGCATTAAGCAGCATACAGAGAGCCGCTGATGGTGAGAATGCGGATGAAAGGCTGGTGTCTGAATGGACCCGCGAGATGTCTGATAGAAATCTGGAAATCTATCTGGAATGATTGAACAAGAGAGTAAATCAGAACGGATTCCTCCGTTATCATAGGATAGGATATGTAAGTATCCGAAAAAGAGCACTGCAAATATTTACAGCCAATTAAAATGGCTTATTCATAACAGAAGTTCTGGTGTTGCAGTGAAGTAGAGTGGCACCGCGGGAAGTTTTACCTCTCGTCTCTACAAGGTTTATTATGACGTTTTGTTATTGTATGTCGTAATAATATGCCGTAGAGATTTTGAGAGGTTTTTTGTTTTTATGGGTCAAATTTTAAAAAATAAAAGACCGGCTCCGGACAGCAAAATTCATTGATTTTACTTAAGATCAATAATACCGACTGATTTTTTATAAATCTTGCGGTAAACAATTCCAAATGTATCATTTAAAGCATTATCAGGAGGTAAAAAATGACTTGGATCTGGCAAAGTTAAGAATTGAAAAAGTTTTAGGAAGTACTTAGGAAAAACATATTATTTTAAAATAACGGTTAATTAGTTTCTGGTGAACAATTAGGCAAAAGGTCCAAATTAAGAAAATTTTAAGCTTAATTTAAACAAAAAATTCACTAAAAATTGAGTTATTCACCAAGAACTAATTATAAGAACTGATAATAAAATCCGGAATGTAAGATGAAAAAAGATATTTTAGAAGATTTAAACAACAGGCTTAAATAGAATAATTAAAATTTTATTAAAATAAAAGGAGTTGCAATGGAAGACAAAACAAAAAAATATATACTACCGGAAACAGAAATGCCGACAAGCTGGTACAATATTAATCCTGATTTACCAAAGCCTCTGGCCCCGCCTATAAATCCGCAAACAGGAAAACCGTTTATACTGGATGAATTGACGGCTTTATTTGCTCCAAGCCTGATTGAACAGGAAGTGAGCATGAAAAATTATATTGATATTCCTAAGGATTTGCTGGACATATACAGATTATGGAGGCCGACTCCTCTTGTAAGGGCTGAAAGACTTGAACAGATGCTTGATACTCCTGCAAAAATATTCTTTAAAAACGAATCTGTAAGCCCGGCAGGCAGCCATAAACCAAATACGGCAATGGCACAAGCTTACTATAACAAGAAAGACGGAACAGGAAGACTGACCACCGAAACCGGTGCGGGTCAGTGGGGATGCGCTCTTTGTCTTGCGGGCAACTTTATAGGAATTGATGTAACAGTATATATGGTAAGGGTAAGTTATGATCAGAAACCATATAGAAAAATAATGATGAGAATGTATGGCGGCAAGGTTCATGCTTCACCATCCAATTTAACAGATGCAGGCCGCGCAATGCTGGCTCAGGATCCGAATTCACCTGGAAGCCTTGGACTTGCAATAAGCGAAGCGGTTGAAGAAGCGGTTAAAAGTGGAGGCGAAGCAAAATACAGTCTGGGAAGTGTTTTAAATCATGTTATTCTCCACCAGACAATCGTCGGACTTGAAACAAAGAAACAGTTTGAAAAACTGGGAATAACACCAGATGTACTGATAGCCTGTGTCGGCGGCGGAAGCAACTTCGGAGGATTTACATTTCCGTTTATTCCTGATAAGTTAAAAGGTAAAAACATCAGAATGATTGCAGTTGAACCTTCATCCTGTCCGACACTGACAAAAGGTAAATATGTTTTTGATTATGGTGATACTGCAAAAATGGCACCTATAGTTCAGATGTATACCCTTGGGCATGATTTTATGCCGCCGTCAATACATGCCGGTGGTTTAAGATATCATGGAATGTCTCCGCAGGTAAGCATGCTATATCACGAAGGGCTTATTGAAGCTGCCGCTTATCCGCAGAATGCATGCTTTGAAGCCGCAATGATGTTTGCAAAAGCCGAAGGCATAATTCCTGCGCCTGAATCAAGCCATGCAATAAGATGTGCCATCGATGAGGCGTTGAAGTGCAAAAAAACCGGGGAGAAGAAGGTTATTGCATTTAATTTAAGTGGACATGGGCATTTTGATATGACTGCCTATGAATTATTTATGGATGGAAAGCTTAAAGATTATGAATATCCAGAAGAAATGATAGAGAAGTCGCTTGAAAAGATTCCAAAGGTAAATATATAAAATGAGAATGTCCGGCGGCTGTTTTATGAAAAAGGAGAAAGATAGTCATGAAAGATTTCCGGAGTTTATGAAAAACGTAAAAAATCATATCAGAAGTAATGAACAGAATACAGAAGATATTGACAATTGATAATAGTATTGATAGATTGCTATAAAATAGCAGCAATACTATTAGACTTACAGCATTTTACACAAATATTGCGATTTTCATAGGACATTATTATGCTGCGGAACATGAAAACTCTGGAAATTGATTTCTTTAAAAAATATGTATAAATTGAGTTTGAGGCATTAAACAAAAAAGCAGGATGTGGAAAATGTTACTGATTGCTTATATTGAGATCAATAGTTTTGCCCTTATAATTTTAGTTTTGATATTTTTAAATTTCCGCCGTCGTTCGAAAGCATACCTTTTTGATCAGAAGCTCTTTTTGGCAGTGCTGGCTTCCAATGCCTTATTATTGGTTCTTGATACTCTGACATGGATTCTGGATGGTAAACCAGGATTTTTAGCAAGAAATTTTAATTTATCCATAACGTCATTATATTACATTTTGAATCCGCTACCATGCATGTTATGGTCATTGTTTGCAGATTTTCGTATATACAGAGATGAAAAACGGTTTCAGAAACGATTGTTGCCGTTGCTTATTCCACTGTTCGTAAATGCAATATTAACTATTCTTAGTTTTTTTAAAGATGTATTTTTCTACATTGATGCAAATAATATCTATCACAGGGGAAAACTATTTTTCGTGTTTGTTATTATAGGCTATTTTTATTTTATATATACATTTGTGCAAATAATATTAAAAAGAAGGATGATCAGGAAAAATGATTATATCCCTCTTGTTATGTTTGCAATTCCGCCTTTCATAGGAGGATTAATACAATCTATGTTCTATGGCATATCGCTGCTTTGGATATCTGTGACAATATCATTGCTGATTGTATTTTTAGATATTCAGAATGATCAACTTTATACGGACCACCTCACCGGACTGTATAACCGCAGGCAATTGGATAAATATTTAATGGAGCAAGTCAAGGATAACACCAGAAACAATATCCTTGCCGGGATAATGATAGATGTAAATTCCTTTAAAATGATAAATGATGTTTACGGTCATGTCATCGGGGATCAAGCATTGGAGTATACCGGGGAAATACTTAAAAAGAGCATCAGGAAAGACGATTTCATTGCCAGATATGGAGGGGATGAGTTTGCTATTATTATCGAAGTTGAGCAACGTTCAGATCTTGTAAATACGGTAAACAGAATAAGGGAAAATGCGGAACAATTCAACGCTCAGAAAATAGCACCATATAATATCAATCTCAGCATAGGATATGATATTTTCGATTTAAAATCAGGCATGACAATTCAGCAATTTCTCAAAAATATTGATAGCCTGATGTATGAAGATAAAAGAAGTAAAACAATGCAGGACAAGCTTGAGGAACAAATGATATAAGGGGAATGCTGATCAGGTGTATTATTCCAACATAAAGATTCACGTAGCATCTTTGATATTTTTTTAAGAAAGATGGTTTAAGAATATGGGATATCAAAAATCAATAATCGATTTAATCAGGGAAATATTGATATAATCTTTTAGAATTAATTTTGTTCTAACGTATTAGAGTTTCCACTAAGCAGGCAGTCCAATAATCGTGAGTCCATGTATTCAAATGAATATAGGTTATATGATTTTGCTACTTCTTCATGGATTGTCTGCAGTACTTTCTCGCCGGCAAAACTGCAACGGAGTCCAGATGTCTTCAGATAAAAACTCACAACGAA
Organism: bacterium; assembly: GCA_021371805.1. Lineage (GTDB taxonomy): Bacteria > Actinomycetota > Humimicrobiia > Humimicrobiales > Humimicrobiaceae > JAMDDL01. The sequence continues at coordinate 386 of JAJFVM010000159.1, read as the reverse complement.
AGGTTATTTCCGTAATAATACCCATAGTTCCTTCTGAGCCAAGGAAAATTGAGGTTAGACTGTATCCAGATTTCTCTTAAGGTTAAAAATACATTATATGCAAATAATTTTTTTAGATTTTTCTATAAGACATTGATGTAATCTCGTTTATTTTAAAATAAAAGTAATTTAACCGCTTGATTTTTTAATTCTTAGCATTTATTATATAGTATCATAAGTTATAGTTCATATCATTTGATTATATATTTCTTAATTTATAGTTATTATTAAACATAAGATATTTATTATTATATATGCATAATAATAGCAGTATTAATAAATTAACCAAAAAAGCTAATCTATCAAAATAAAAGTTGGTAAAATTTTTAATAGAGAGGAGGTGTATT
>JAJFVM010000065.1 GCA_021371805.1 bacterium | reverse complement strand
TTGAAAGTTTCAAGCATAGAACCTGAAACCTGGAGTGACAGGAAATGGAAAAACGGAGCTTTTTCAACAAATGAAACAAAGATAAGAAAAGAAGCAGTTAAGATAATGAAGGAAGGTATAGATTTATGCAAGGAAGTTAATGCAGACAGCGTTCTTTTATGGCCGGCCCATGACGGTCTTGATTATCCTTTCCAGTCAAATTATAAAGACGGATGGAAATGTCTTGTCGAGACTGTAAGAGAAATAGGAGAGTATAATCCTGAAGTTAAAATTGCCATTGAAGCAAAATCCAAAGATCCGAGACAAAAACAATATATTAATGATACAGGGAAATCACTGGCTTTTGTAAGTGAAGTCGGACTTAAAAATGTAGGTTGCGCTCTTGATGTAGGCCATGCAATTATGGCAAACGAAAATCTGGCTGAATCAGTGGCATTAATTGACAGATGGAATAAATTATTTCAAATTCACATAAACGAAAATTATAAAGACTCTGACCCGGATATGGTCTTTGGAACTATTAATTTCTGGGAACTCCTTGAGTTTTTCTATTATCTGAATCAGACAAAATACAATTCCTGGTGCACTATAGATATCATTTCATCAAGAGACGACAGAGAAAAAACTTTTAAACTTGCCGTAGCCAATACATGGAAAATAAAAGAGCTGGCAGACAAACTTCTTGAGCATAAATCGGAAATCGAAGAAAACATGAAGGGATACTGCTTTGCAGATAACTTTAAAATAATTAAAAAACTTATCTTAAAGTAAATTTTATAGCTCTGTCATTAACCGGATCTTAACTATATATGGATAAATAGCATAATACCGGCAGCTAAGAATTTCCAAAAATTGATTAATTTAATTTTTTATAAATAGGGACTTGGCCTGCAGATATATTTTTACTTTTATAAGAGGAATTTACCTTGATTTAACTTGTTATAGTTTAATTACCTTATCTTCAAAAATTATAGTTTCAATCTTAGCTGTTATGACTGAATCAAAGCCTATACCATTAGTTTCAACGGAAGTTCTTGCAGCTGCTCCGTTTACAAGCATTACAACCTCATCTATGCCTACTCCGATTAAATCAGCAGAAATATAAAAATTTTTTTCAAATTCTCCAAAACAATTCATTTCCTGAACAACAAGAAGTTTGTAACCATTATATTTTGGGTCTTTAACTGTTGAAACTACATTTCCAATAATTTTACCTATTATCATTTTTATTTTCCTTTGGCATTAGGTCAACAGAATCAACTATTGCGGTTATTGCCGCATCTGTTAAGACTTTTTTCTCTTCAAAAGCATATGATGCTTCAACACTGACTTCATAAATTACATATTCACCAATGCCGACACCAACAGCATCAAGAGCAAAAAGAGGTTTATTGATTAACTCGGCGGTTTCAGGATTAATATCCTGTATGATTTTTATTTCAATACCCTCATAAGAATAATGTTTGAAATTTGAATACGTTTTACCTAAGACTTTTGCATAGAACATAAAAATTACCTTTATCTCTTAAAAATATTCAAATTGTAAATTATTATATTAAAAACTTATACTTGTCATCAATAAAAATACTGTCAACTTTTGCTGAAATCGCACTGTCAACAGGCATTCCGTCATTTCCTTCAAGCATCCTTGACGGGCTGCCTTTTATAACAAGCACATAATCACCTGCACCTAGGTCAAGCCTATTTTCCGCAGAAACTATGTATTCATTTTTTTCAGATTTATCCAGATTCAGAAGCCTGACCATAAATAACTTTACAGCTTCTATCTTGGGTTCCTTCACGGTACATATTATTTCTTTTGTTATTATTCCAAAATCCATTACTGGCAATTCCTGTTTATCTTTTTTTTGCTATAAAATATTTGCTTCGGCAACTTCAATATTTATTTAATTACTAATTAACCTTATTAATCTTTTTTAAGTTTATTAAAATCATCAATCCTGGCAATAATTGCCATATCTATAGGTACTCCTGCCTCAGTCAACTTTAGAAGCCTTGCTGCGCTCCCTCCACAAAAAAGCACATAATCACCTATTCCCGCACCTACACCATCAACAACAACTTCGTATCTTTCTGTCGGGCTAAATGAATAGTCATATACCTGCAAAATGTATAGTTTCATTGGTTTTAACTCTGAAACTTTTGCATTTGAAACAATATTTCCTATTACTTTGCCAATTAACATAATATAAATGAATTAAAAGTATTGTAAAAATATTTCAGATTGTTTATCTGACTTATAATATTATTAAATCAACTTAATCATAAATGTTAATTTTATCTATTTTTGCAACGATAGCAGATCTTATTGGCACGTTGTCTTTTCCTAATAATCTCTTTACAACCCCATCATCATCAGAAATTAATACCTTTTCGCCTACACCCACACCTACACCATCTTCTACAATAAAATATTTTCCTGTAGGTTTTCCAAATGGATTAATAATTTTTACAATTTTTAATCTCGCCTGCTCCATTTTTGAAACTTTTATGGTGCTTACGACTGTTCCAATAATTTCGCCAATTATCATTGTTATCCTTAAAAGAATTAAAGGTTCTATATTTTTCAAGTGATATTAACAGTTCTTAAAAATACTATAAAGTAAAATGTAAAGCAATCAAATAATTAATAAAAAATAGTGTCAATTAAAAGCTATCGCTTTGAAAAAATTTTTATCAGTCTTAGCCTTGTCAACAAAATTTAGTCAAACTGCAGATTAATATATGAGTTTTACCGTTACTTATAAAAATTTTTCAAATCTTTCTTTTTTTGCTTTACAAATAGGACAGATTTCCGGCGGATTATCTCTTGCACACAAATAACCGCAAACTTTGCATCTCCAGACAGGATAAGATAAATTTGACAGTGAAGATTTTTCTTTTCCGGCTGATCCTGGTTTTTCACTTTCCCTGTTTTTATTAACAGACATCTTCGGGTTTCTCCTTTCAGGTATTGCACTTAACCGTTTTTTACCTTCAAGAATTTCACTTGAAACATATAGGGCGCAATAACATGCACCATAATCATTTAAATCTGCATCCCTGTAATCACAAGGGCATATTATGTCAAGATCCTTTGCTTTTTCACCACTTGCAAGTCTGCATGGACAGGATTCATAACCGTATCTTTTCTGGTTTATTAAAAGACTTTTTATAAGTTCCTTTGAAAAAAATAAATCATTATTTAGAAAATAACCATTTTCCTCTGCATCTTTTTTTATTCTTTTATACGCTTTTTCAACTTCAGCATCTTCCACAGATATTTTTGTATCCATTAGCCCAGTACTTCCCTTATTTTTTCTTCATCAAATCCACGTATACAATCTTTGTCGTTAATTATGATTGTCGGAAAACCGCCTGACGGATTAAACTTGCTTATAATCTCGACTACCTTATCTTGTTCTTCCGAGTCAAGCAAATCGACGTCTACGTAATCATAAGCCACGCCTAATTCATTTAAGAGCATTTTTGTTTTTCGGCACCAGATACATGTACTTAATGCATAAAGCATAACATTTTTACCTTGTTTTCCGTCAACATGATTTATTTCAATATTCACAGATTTCCTTTCTCTTATATTTATAATTTAAATTTTTAATATCTTTTATTTTAACATAATAATATCTAAGACATTATTATTTTTATCACTTTTTTATTCCTTTAAAAATCAAGGTCTTTATATTTGCGCATTTAGTCAAATAGTTTTAAGACATTTATTTATGACTTTTAAGTAATTCCCTTATATCTTTACCAATAATTTCTTCAGGTTCATAATCGAATATATTTGAGAATTGTTCGTTTGATTCAATTATGTGGTCTTTGTAATATAAGGCAATACCGCCGAAATTGGAGGAGTCATAAATGCTGTTTATTATTATATTCTTATTTTTGGCTGAAATCCAAAAATAATGGCATTACATAAGGCTTTTATAATAAAATGGAAATGATATCACGAAGAGCTTATGGATTTAGAAACTTTGAAAATTATAGACTCAGAGTTAAAGCACTGTGTTGTTAGAACTAATGCCCTGTTTTTGAGGAAGATCCCTAAGAGCCTGAAGTTCAGTAAAACCTGGAGGCGACTTCCGGATTCGAACCGGAGATAAAGGTTTTGCAGACCTCTGCCTTACCACTTGGCTAAGTCGCCTTTTGGATAAGTTATTATAAAATAATTTTCATTAAAAGTTAAGATTATTTTTTAAAAAATACCTGCAATCTTATAATTACAATTATTGCAGCACATTCCGTCATTCATGTCTGTCTTTAACAAACTGAAGCCTCTTCGTTTAATAACATAATTACCGCAGTTAGGACATGGGGTATCTTCAAGGCCATCTACTGAAACATTTCCTCCGTATACAAATTTTAATCCTGCTGATTTCCCGATGCTTACAGCTTCCATTACCTTTTCTGCTGTTGTCGGAGGTATTTTTGATTTATATTGCGGATAATATGCACTTATATGCCAGGGAATTTCTTCTCCTGTACTTTTTAAAAATTCCGCAATCTGGCTTAGCTCTTTTTTGGAATCATTTAAGCCGGGAATCAATAAAGTTGTTATTTCAACCCATACACCCAATTCTTTCATATATTTGATGTTATTCAACACA
>JAJFVM010000059.1 GCA_021371805.1 bacterium | reverse complement strand
GTTTGCTGAAATTATACCAAATACTGAAACATAATCAATATTTTTTGTGAAATAATTCTGATTTTATTAACTATAATACTTATTATCCTGCTATTAGGAGGTATTGGCAAAATATTGCTCTTAAATGCCATGGCATACATACCGGAAAATGGCTGGGGGAGGGAGGACTTAATGAAAACCTTATCTTTACCTCTTCTACTGTATCTGTGATCACCTGATAATCCCAAATCCTAAAACATGCTTCTCCGTGAAAACCCAGGGAAGAACCTTTGTAATTGGTAGGATCATTAATATTTGGAAGAAGTTCCTGCCAGCCGCCCTCATACTCATCAAGAAAAGCACCGGTAGGATGTTCCTTGGTTAACTGATTTTTTTTGTTGGAACTTATTACGGCAGGACTTCTCCACATGAAATCAACATCCTTAGGTTTATAGCGGAAAGAGTCGGCACCAGAGCCAGCTCTTGATGTATAACATTTATCCCCATATTAATAACTTCTCTTGCGCTAAGATTTATTATGGTTTTACCATTAAATTCAAAATTTCCTGAAGTTGGGCTTACAATACCGCTCAAAATATTCATAAGTGTGGTCTTCCCTGCCCCGTTTTCTCCAACAAGTGTGTGAACTTCACCTTTTTTTATCTCGATACATATATTGTTAAGAACTGTGTTTTCTCCATATTTCTTAAAAATATTATTAGTTTTTAAAAATATATTATTTTCCATTTTGCATTTTGTTCTTAATTTATAATTGTTTCAGAAAATTTTTGACTAATTTGATCATTAACTTTTTAATTTTTACTTTTCGTATATGCCTTTTAAATGGGAAAAAACGTGATCTACCGGATCATTACTCTCAAAGTATCATACTAAATATAAATGACAATGATGTTTTTTTGCTTATAGTCTGTGACATAAGCGTAAATGTTTGATATTATCAATAAAATATTAATAGGGAGATGATATGCACAAGCTAATAATAAATGTGATTTCTATTTTTTTGATTATCTTTGGCATAGCCGGAATTATCTTCTCTTTTATATTTATCCCAAAGCTTTCCCCTGTAAACCTTAACAACGAAACTATCGACAGCCTGAATGTCTCAATAAGCGAAGGATTTGACTCGATAACATCAGCTATGAATAATGCATCAACTACAGCCATTGGTATTTCAGGCAGTATAGAAACTGCAAAAGATTCACTGGAAACAGCCGCTCAGGTTACCGAGGAAACATCTAAAGCATTTAATGAAATGTCCAAACTGGTAGATTTTGAAATATTGGGTTTAAAACCCTTTGAATCCGTTTATATGTATTTTCAGGATGGAAGCGAAAGCCTCGAGCAGCTGTCAAAAGACTTGACAAACACCGGCAAGTCTTTAAAAACCAACACAAGTGACATTAAAGAACTTGGAGACAACCTTGCCGATATCTCAGGAAAGATAAAAAATCTATCCGTATCATATAATAATGCAGCAGATTCAATTTCTTTTAGCCAATCCGATAAAATTATTGATTATTTCAAAGCATATATTTGTATTTTGCACGCAATGTTCATACTGGCAGGAACTTCGTTAATACTCCTGAATATAAAAAAAGAATGAAATAAATTCTGCCAAAAAAATTGTGCTTTTAACTTTCATATGACAATTTACAAGTAATTCATTGACAAACATCATTGGTTTTATATATCATTTTTTCTTATTACTCCATAATTTAAGGGTATAGGATATTTATGTGCGACCTTTGTATGAAACATGGTGCGGGCGGAAAGTGGTACCTGAACTCTAAACACTACTCAGACAAGATAGCAGAACAATATAATCTCCGTGATTTTTTATTGGAACAATATAAAAACTTCGAGCAGGTATCCATGCGGAAGGTTCATGGTTTCAATGCGGTAGGTTTAGACTACAGGCTCCGTATGCCGGTAATCGGCAGAATTATGAAAAATATTGCAGGGAATATGCTTCATAGTACCAAACCTCCGAGTGATCCGTTTAAACCGGAAGGTCACATAGGCCAGGTTGTTCCTCTTGAAGATGCGATTGCAATTCTTGAAGAATGCGCAGCTGAGCCAATAATAGAAAAAAACTGCATGTGCCGTTATATGAGCCGTGGAATCAAGGAGGCATGCTGCATTAATTTCGGCGTAATGTCGGAAATAATAAGCAAACTTCCCCGCTTCATACCCGAAAAGGACAAGTTTCATCTTACACGTAAAGAAGCTGTCGACAGGTTTACGGCACATAATAAAAAAGGATACATCGGAACCATATGGTTTGGCCCGTTTCCTTATATAAATAATCTGTGTTCCTGTGAAAATCCGGAGTGTGCGGGAATACGTCCCCGTTTTGACTTTGGCATTATGTCGATTCATAAAGCCGAATATGTAATTCAGCTTGACCACAACAGGTGTGATGACTGCAGAGCCTGCATACAAAAATGCCCATTTAAAGCAATTGAAATTAATCCGTTAAATAAAAATGTCAAAGTAAATCTTGATAAATGTTACGGCTGTGGCGTATGCCGTCATGTATGTCCCCAGGACGCTCTTTATCTTTGCCCCAGAGATACGATACCGGAAGTCAGGGGCCGGTACTAAATTATTTTCAAGATGACAAAAAAAACAAAAATAACAATTGATTATTCCAGATGCGGAGACGGAAATGGCATTGATCCCAGAGAGTGCTGCAAATGTTTGCAGACATGTGCTCCTGCCGTATTTTTACTTCATCAGACACTTGGTGCAGAAGAACCCGATCCTTTTGATCCAAAAAAATGGAGGGTTACGCCGCAGTGGCCTTCGCTTTGCACCCTTTGCATGAACTGTGTTAAAAATTGCCCGGTAAATGCAATAGAAGTCAAACAATAGATTGGTTTTATTATGGAAAAAAATACAAACTTGGAAAATGACGATCGGTTTTTCAGATGCCTGGTAATAGGCGGCTCCGGAATGCTTGGCTACGAGATTGCACTTCAGCTCTTTAACGAAGGCAAAGAAGTAAGAATACTTGATCTGGTTTCAGCAAATGACAGCCGTTTTGAAGAACATATAGGAGATATACGCAATCCTGAGGATGTAAAAAAAGCCTGCAAGGATGTAGATATAGTTTTCCAGACTGCCGCAGCAGTATGGAACCCAAGAACGCCGGAGCATGTTTATGAGGAAGTTAATGTCAAGGGCAACCAGCTTGTTATTGACACATGCAAGGAACTTGGTATTGGAAAACTTGTCTTTACAAGCTCAATGGATGTTGTCGTAGACGGCAGGAAACCAATTGTTGATGGTGATGAGTCTCTGCCTTACCCTGCAAATGAACCGAAAGACCCTTACAGCCGGACGAAAATCATTGCGGAAAAAATGGTATTGCAGGCCAATGATAACACGCTCCTGACCTGCTCTATACGTCCTGCCGGCATATATGGTCCCCGTGATAAATACCATCTTCCAAACCTGATAAAAGCCGCACAGAATAAATCAAATTTCAGATTGGGCAACGGCCTGGCAAAATTCAGCCATGTATATTCCGAAAATGCCGCATACGCTCACATACTTGCAGCAAAGCATCTTGCATATGGATCTCCGGTAGCCGGAAATTTTTATTTTATTACAGACCATCACCCTGCTGCAAATCTGTTTGATTTTATGGAGCCTTTTCTTATAGGATTAGGATTAAATCCTCCTAAAAAATCTATCCCTTATCCTGTAGCCTATTTTTTAAGCATGATAAATGAGAAATTCAACCCTTATTCCAATTTCAATAGATTTTCAGTTATTCAGACATGCGTTGATCACACATTTGTTCACTATAAAGCAACTGCTGATTTTGGATACAAACCCATTGTCTCAAAGGAAGAAGCATTTAAAAGAACTCTGGAATGGTTTAAAAACTATAGCGGTTTTTTTTAAAAAATTATTTGCTGAATTTTTCTTTTACTTCAGAAATTATAATTTCAAGTTTTTTTATTTCTTCGGGGGATAATAATATATTATAATGTTTTTCACCGTCAGAATCAGATTCATCCGATTGAAGCATTTTTTCAGAAAGCCTTCTGTTCCTGTATTCTTTAAAATACTCGGGTTCTAAATTAAAAGCTATGGCTATTTTTCTTATATTCTCATCTTTGGGCGGCAGGGACTTTTTATTTACAAGCTGGTTAAGATACTGGCTGGATAATTCACACCTGTAAGATAATTGATTATAAGACCACTTTTTTTCATCGAGCAATTCTTTTAAAGCATTGCTGGAAAGGTGCTGGTGACTGGTTGGATTATGGAGTTGAAGTCGGTGGTGGGGGTAATGCAAATATATCCAATAACACGATTTCAAATTGTTCAGGAGTTGCTTCTGTTGATGGGTCTACTTCAGCAGGAATATTAGTAACTACGTATTATGATTCTGGTACCAGCGCAACAATAACAGGGAATACAATTTCTAATAGTACAACGGGAATAGCGGTTGGTTATGATGGAAGCGATACGAGTACTGTTACTGCAAATCAGAACAATATTACTGGAAATACTTATGGTATTGAATCAACTAATCCAACAGTCGATGCCATTAACAACTGGTGGGGAGATGCAAGCGGTCCTTCTAATGCAACCTCAAATCCTAGTGGGACCGGTAATGCTGTATCTGATAATGTTAATTTCACTCCATGGTTAACTAATCCTGTAGGTTATGTTGCTCCACAATCAAAACCACTTACACCTGAAGAAATAGCTTCATTAAACTTATCAATTGCTCAGCAAGTTGATATATATGGGGCGTCTGATATCGGATTTACAAAAATGCTTTATGACAATATTTTAGGCAGAGCATCGGACAGTGAAGGTCTAAATGACTGGGTAACAGCCTTAAATGAAGGAAGCATTACTTTAGGAGATGTTGTTTTTGGATTTGT
>JAJFVM010000052.1 GCA_021371805.1 bacterium | reverse complement strand
CTACTTTTATTTCAACTTCATTATCCAGTTCGCATTCCTTAATTATATTCGAGTTGATCCTAATTCCTTTTGAATTTCCAATTTTTATTAAACTTGACTTCATTTGTTCCCCGTTTTATTGTGATTACAATGTAATTACATTATATATTAAAAATATTTAATTGCAAGAGCATATGCTGACACTAATACCGGAATAGCTGAGGAGGGAGGATTCGACCCGGGACTGATTTATATATAAACTATTAAAGAAATGCATTAATACAAGCAAAAGTGGTAGCGCATAGGGGACTCGAACCCTTGTTTTAGCCGTGAGAGGGCTATGTCCTAGGCCACTAGACGAATGCGCCGCAGTTTTAAATTCTAATTTCTTTTATATCTTTTGTAAATATGCTTTCAGATTCTTTTTTATATGAGCTACAGGAGTTTGACGGGCAAATAATTATCTATAATTTTTTTATAATACCCTTATGCAAACTGAAAAATTATATTGAGTTTATAGGTACTGTTATTTAAACTTTTAGAATTATAATATAAAATGTTTTTATAGTTTTTTATGATTATGATCTGACTATTTTAAATTTAATAAAAAAGCAATAATACTTGTTCAGTCATTTAAATATTTTCATTTATCAAAAAAAAGAATTAAAAAAATTGGAAAATAACGAAAGCATAGAAAGCGCAAAAGATATTATAGAAGCCTTGTCTAAAATTGGCCATGCAATCACCTCCGACCTTTATCTGGAAGATATTCTAAACTTGATTGTTGCTATAACTGCGGAAGTAATGAATTCTAAAATATGTTCAATAATGCTTCTTGATCCAAAAAAGAATGAGCTTACCATAAAAGCCACCCAAAGCATGAGCAGGGAATATATAAATAAAAATCCGCTGAAACTTGGGGAGGGAATTGCAGGAAAGGTTGCATTGGAAGATGCACCAAAGGCAGTTTATGACATCAGTGATAATGACGATTATAAAAATAAAGACATAGCAAGAAGAGAAAATTTGTCTTCAATGCTATGCATTCCCCTTCATGTTAAGGGCACCGTTATCGGAGTTCTCAATCTTTACACCTCAGAACCTCATAAGTTCAGCGATTATGAAATAAACATACTTTCAACAGTTGCTAATGTGGCGGCAATAGTCATTGAAAATTCAAAATTAATGATTGAAACAAATATAATAAGAGAAGAGCTTGAATCAAGAAAATCTGTTGAACGTGCAAAAGGTATTTTAATGTCGGAATTGGGTTTAGCTGAGGACGAAGCGTTTAAAAAGATCCAGAAATTTGCTATGAATAACAGAAAATCTATGCGGGAAGTTTCAGAAGCCATAATCATGTCCAGCGATATGAAAAGAATCTAGATAATATATACTTTTATCTCTTTTTCTTTTAATTCCTTTGAAAGATGACTATCTATATTTTTATAAGTGATAATTTCTCCTTTGTTTATATCCGATGCAGCTTATAAATAATTTTGACATATGCATAAAAAATAATTATATTAGTGTGAGTCTGAAACAGATAAATTAGAAGAAGAACAGTTTAGTAATTAATTCTCTGATTATAGTGGTAAACAAAGCTTCAAAAAATCGAAAATAGCAGAATTAAATAGATTTTTTTATAAATTTAAGTAAAATATAATCTAAAGTAAACTATGCAAATATAAATTTATATATATTGTGGACAGGAGAAAAAACTGATGGATAAGGCTATAGGATTAATTGAAACAAAGGGCTTTGTTGCAGTCGTGGAAGCTGCAGATGCTATGCTGAAGGCAGCTAATGTAAAATTGATTAAATATCAAAGCATTGGCGGAGGATATGTAACTGTTATTGTCGAAGGTGATGTCGGTGCTGTAAAAGCTGCCGTAGATGCCGGTGCTGCTGCTGCAAAAAGAGTCGGGGAAATTTTCTCGGTTCATGTTATTCCAAGACCGCATGAAGAAACCTCAAAATTACTATAAATCAGAACGCAAATTAATGTTTTTAGTTCTTTTTATCTTTTAACAGAAGGTTTTATTAATTTTTATTTCAGGTGTTATTTTAAGAATTGGTATCATACTTATTTAATTAGCCGCAGAATTACAAACTTTGCAGTTAATTATTATTCTGCATAAATTAAATAGTTTTAAAACCAGTGATAAAGTGTTTATTTTAAGATCTTTACTGACTTACCAGTTAAAACAGCAAGATTAGAATTGACATTTGCTAAAAAATTGGTATTATTCTTTACACAAAAAATTAAATATGTATTATGCGCAAAGTTGTGCATAAGTATAAGGTAGAGAAGCCTTCTTGAAACCGGGATGTTTTAAGGGGCTTTTTTGTTTACGAAAGATTTAAAAGTATTGGTTTATTTTTTTAAAACTGCCTTTTTGCTTGGGTATAAGTGTATAATTTTATATTGTGATCATAATATAAAAAAAATAAAGCGATAAATAAGAAAGGCAATATTATTTTACGTTATAAAAAGATTTTATAAATAAAGATGAATTATAAAGAATACATAGAAAATATAAATAATAAGCCGGATGGCAAAAGCATTGAGCCTGTATTTAAAAATCCGCAGGAAAAGTATATATCTGATTACAGGGTTCCTTCAGGATGTGCGGTTTTTGGAATAATTGATGAAACCGGCCGGTTATTTGACGGAAGAATGGTAATAGAAGGTATTGCCATGATGCATGACAGATCCAACGGACTGGGAGGCGGCTTTGCTGCCTATGGTATTTATCCTGAGTATAAGGATGATTATGCATTCCATATTTTCTATAATGACAGCTTTGCAAGAAAAGATTCTGAAAATTTTCTTCAAAAGGCTTTTAAAATTTTATATATGGATGAAATACCGACCCAGAAACTTAGGTCTATTTCAAATCCACCGATTATAGCAAGATATTTTATAAGACCTAAAAACATATTTCAGGATCTGGAAAAATTTAAAAATACCGATGCATTAAATGGCGACAGTATCAGTAATGCGGAGGATGAATTTGTGGCAAATTTTGTTTCCAATTTTAATGCTGATTCCAAAGGTGCTTATATTATATCCTCAGGAAAAAATATGGGTATTTTTAAAGGAGTTGGATATCCTGAAGATATCGGAGAATTTTATAAATTAGATACATATAAAGCTTACATCTGGACCTCTCATGGAAGATTTCCGACAAACAGTACAGGCTGGTGGGGTGGAGCTCATCCGTTTGGTTTTTTGAACTGGTCTGTTGTCCATAATGGAGAAATTTCTTCGTATGGGACAAACAAAAGATTTGTAAGCGGGTTTGGTTATAAATGTACATTTTCTACTGATACCGAGGTTCTTACGTATCTTTTTGACTTGCTTGTAAGAAGACAGGGTATAAGCATATATATTATTAATTATATTCTGGCAGCGCCGCTCTGGGATGATATTGAAACACTGCCGGAAAATATCAAAGAATTTCTAAAGGCCATCAGGATTGTTTATGCGAAGGCTCTTGTTAACGGGCCATTCAGTATTATTGTAGGCAGCAATAATTTTATGTATGCCCTGAATGACCGGATTAAATTAAGACCTTTAGTTGCGGCCAGAAAAGGCTCTCTTACATTTATTTCAAGTGAAGAATCTGCCATTAGAAAAGTTTGTAAAAATCCCGAAGATATTTGGAATCCTAAGGGCGGGGAACCTGTTATAGTTTTTCTGAAAGGAAAGGAACCTCTATTAAATACAGATGCTGAACTTGAGCAGAAAAATTTTCTTGAAAGCATAAATTGTCTGCCTGATAGCTTTGCTCAGGCCATAAAATAGTTTTGGAGGAAAAGTAAGTTGGTGCTTAAAATAAATCAATCAGAATTTGAAATAGACAGGGATAAAGAAAAATGCATATCATGTCAGGTATGTGTAAGGCAATGCTCGAATGATGTTCATGAATATGATGAAAGTGAAGGGACTGTCTTAAGTGAAAATTCCAGGTGTGTCGGATGCCACAGGTGTGAGACGCTTTGTCCCACGGGTTCGATAAAGATAAAACAAAGAGTATCGGAATTTAAGGGCAACGCCAACTGGTCTGCTGAAAATATGAAAAATATTTACAAACAGGCGGAAACAGGCGGCGTTATTTTAACCGGTATGGGCTGTGACAAACCTTATCCGATCTATTGGGACCATATACTTTTTAATGCTTCCCAGGTAACAAATCCATCGATTGATCCTTTAAGGGAACCGATGGAGATAAAAACTTTTATCGGAAGAAAGCCTGACAAATTGGAGATAAAAGCTGTCAGGGAATCGGACGGCAGGATATTGAAATTTGAAAATAACCTTGAACCTCAACTTGAATTAAATATCCCTGTTTTATTTTCAGCAATGTCATACGGCTCAATCAGCTTAAATGCTGTGAAATCCGTGGCAAAAGCGGCTTCGGAATTCGGGACGTTTTATAATACCGGTGAAGGAGGACTTCATAAAGATTTAAAATGTTATAAAAAAAATACTATTGTCCAGGTTGCTTCGGGTAGATTTGGAGTGGATAAGGATTACTTAAACAGTGGAGCAGCGGTAGAAATAAAAATAGGTCAAGGTGCAAAACCCGGAATCGGAGGTCATCTTCCGGGAGAAAAGGTAAATTACGATGTCTCTACGACCCGTATGATACCGGAAGGCTCAGATGCAATTTCGCCGGCTCCTCATCATGACATATATTCAATTGAAGATCTGGCTCAGTTGATTTATGCATTGAAGGAAGCAACAGAATATAAGAAACCTGTAGGCGTTAAGGTTTCTGCAGTTCATAATGTTGCTCCTATTGCAAGCGGTATAGTAAGAGCCGGAGCGGATTTTATTTCAATTGACGGTTTCAGAGGCGGGACAGGCGCAGCTCCTCAGGTTATCAGGGATAATGTAGGGATTCCTATTGAGCTGGCGCTGGCATCAGTGGATATCAGGTTAAGGGAAGAAGGAATAAGACATAAAGTATCTCTTATAGTTGGAGGAAGCATAAGGTCAAGTGCTGATGTTATAAAGGCAATCGCTTTGGGTGCAGATGCTGTTTATATAGGAACGGCTGCATTAATAGCATTAGGGTGTCATCTATGCCAGAAGTGTTATACAAGCAAGTGCAACTGGGGGATAGCAACTCAGGATCCGTATTTGACAAAAAGGTTAAATCCTGAAATAGGGACAAGAAGGCTTTTGAACCTGTTGAATGCCTGGTCTCACGAAATTAAGGAAATGCTGGGCGGAGCAGGTATAAATGCAATTGAAAGCTTAAGAGGAAACAGAGAACATCTGAGGGGTGTCGGTTTAAATGAAAAAGAGCTTTCAATTCTTGGTATAAAACATGCAGGAGAGGCATGGTAAAAAATGAAAAAGATTTATATAAAAGAAGAATACTGCATTGCCTGCAGACTTTGTGAAATATATTGTCAGGTAAAGCATTCAAAAAGTAAAAAAATACTGAAGGCTTTTAAGAATGAAACTGATATTCTCTCAAGAGTTCTTGTTGAGGAAATAGGCTATAACTCTTTTGCGATACAATGCAGGCATTGTGAAGATGCACCTTGTGTTGAAGCTTGTATATCAGGAGCCATGCAGAAGAATAAAAATACAGGTACGGTAACATGTGATGAAAAGAAGTGCGTCGGCTGCTGGATGTGCATAATGGCATGTCCTTATGGTGTCATAAAGCGTGATTTATCAGAAAAAAAAGTTGCTTCAAAATGCGATTTATGCGGAGATGAAGAATTTCCTGTATGTGTCAGAAATTGCCCTAATGAAGCACTTAAGTTTGAGGATGTTTAATAATGGAAAATAAATCAAAATTGTATGAGGGTAAAAATAATATTTTTGATTATATTATTATCGGCAATTCTGCTGCTGGTCTTTCAGCTGCTTCATCAATCAGAACAATTGATAAGAACGGTTCAATAGTTGTTTTAACTAATGAGAATTATTTAAATTATTCAAAACCGTTAATAACCTATTACCTTGCCGGGAGAATTAAATTAAAGGATATTTATTTTAAAAATGAAGACTTTTATAAGGAAAACAATATATTGCTGAAGAAGGATACCAATATCCTTAAGATTGACTATGCAAACAAACAGGTTATTACAGATAAAAATACAGGTTTTGCATATAGAAAATTACTGCTCGCAAATGGCGGCATTCCCATAATTCCCAAAATTAGGGTTTCAGAATCGTCTGACAGTCCTTCAATAAATTCTGAACGTTTTAAAGAACATGCTGAAAATAATGCGGATGTTAATAAAAATAAGTCAATTCCTGGGAGCCTTGATAACAGCAATTTTAAAAATTTTACGGGGATTTTTACTTTTACATGCCTTAAGGATGCAGAAAAAGTTAAAGATTATATTACTAAAAATAATATAACGGAAGCTGCGGTTTTAGGTGGCGGACTTATCGGTCTTAAGTCGGCGGAAGCTCTTTTGGAGCTGGGGATAAAGGTAAAAATTATAGAACTTTCAGACAGGATACTTTCCGCATCTTTTGACAAGCAGGCTTCTTCAATCATAGAAAATGAACTGGAAAATAAGGGAAACAGAATATATACGCAAAACACAATAAATCAAATATTTGTAAAAAATGGGAGTCTCGAAAGTTTCCAGCTTAAAAGCGGAGAAATAATAAAATCCAGACTTCTAATTGTAGCCGTAGGAGTAATTCCGGACCTGAGCATTGCTGAAAATTCAAACAACAATATTAAAAAGAATGAACCCGGATATTTAAAATTAAACCGCGGGATTTTAGTTGACGAACATATGCAGACCAGTATTAAGGATGTATTTGCAGCAGGGGATGTGGCAGAATCCTTTAATTTTGTAACCGGAGATAAATCAAATATTGCCATATGGCCGCTGGCTGTAAGGCAGGGTGATATTGCGGGAGCAAATATGGCAGGGGGGAATAAAATATACGACGGCGGGTATTTTATGAACTCAGTTGAAATACTCAATATACCAACCATATCCATAGGGATCACTAATGCTCCTGATGATATGGAAGGCAATATTGAGATTATGAAAGATTATAAACCTGAAAAGAGATATTACAGGAAAATAGTTATTCATAATAATAAAATAATAGGGATAATTCTTGTGGAAAATATTGACAGAGCCGGCATTTATAATGGTCTTATCAGGAATAAAATCGATATCTCAAACATTAAGGATAATCTTGTAAAAGAAGACTTCGGGATAATCCAGCTGCCAAGCGATTATAAAAAGCACCTGGTTGTTGGTGATGGAATAGAAGTTTAAAAATTTAAATATTTTTAAATGCCGGGCAGTTGAATAATAAAAAATAAATAAGTCAGATATTAATATCTATAAATAAAAATGGGAATAAGTCAGGATAAAAATTTAATAGAAAGTTCGGATAAAAGTTCTGTTCCGGTAAATATAGGGAAAATAAATTTTATTAAAAAAAAGTGCATAATTGATGCCGAAGATATTGATTATAAAACCTTGAATAGTTCAATCAGGATAGTTATAAGCAAAAAGAATAATCCTGATGATTTTGATATTTTAAGTAAAATTAACACAATTGAGCTGAACAATGTTCTGGGTCAAAGATATATCGGCGATGGTCTTCAAGGCAAAATGAGAATTTTGATAAACGGTATACCAGGCAATGATCTTGCGGCATTTATGGACGGACCTGAAATTGAGGTTTTCGGCAATGTACAGGATGGAGTTGGAAACACCATGAATTCAGGAAGAATCATTGTTCATGGCAGTGCAGGAGATATACTGGGATACTCGATGCGGGGCGGAGAGATATATGTAAAAAACAATACAGGATATAGAGGTGGGATACATATGAAATCCTATCTTGAAAAATTCCCTGTTATAGTAATCTGGGGAAAAGCGGGGCATTTCCTTGGTGAATATATGGCCGGGGGTATAATAATTGTTCTGGGATTAAATTGTTCCGACGGACCTGTTAAAAGTTTTTATCTTTTTGATGATGACGAGATTGTCGGAAATTATATTGGAACAGGTATGCACGGAGGAAAAATATTTGTCAGGGGAGAAGTAGCTGATTATAAGCTTGGCAAAGAAATAATAAAATCGGAAATTGAAAAAGATGATGAAAAAGTAATTCAAAAATATCTAAATAATTACTTTAAATTTTTTGGCAATAACAATAAAGATAATATAAATTTTAAAGATTTTATAAAATTATCTCCGTTTTCCCGAAGACCATATGGTAAATTATATGCCTATTAATTTACTTAAGTTGATTCATGTCGATAAAATCGATATCGGACTGCTGCGTTTCTTTAAAATTTTTTTTAAAACCTGACTTCATAAAATAATTACAAAATCTTAATGGACTATTTATCATATCCCTTATATAGTTAGCATCATATAAATGAGTAAAGGGAGAAACTGTGGATAATTTTAATCTTCAAATCGGATTAAATGGCCAGGCAATTGCCAATGTAACAGAAGAAAATACTGCTTTAAAATTTGGAAGCGGGGTAGTGGGGGTATTTGCAACGCCTGCAATGATCGGTTTAATGGAAAATGCTGCAATAAATGCAATTGATACTTTACTGCCGGATGGTTATGCTTCTGTAGGAACTTATATAGAAGTTAAGCATCTTGCCGCATCACCCATTGGTATGATTATTATGGCAAAGGCAGAATTAATCGAGATAAATGGCAAAAAATTAAAATTTAAAGTGGAAGCTTTTGATGAAGTTGAAAAAATAGGGGAAGGTATACATTTCAGATACATAATTAAACTTGAAGATTTTATCAACACCGCCGGTAATAAATTGAAAAATATTGGCAGAAAAACCATATAGAATATTTATCTTATATAAATTATAATTACCTATGTATTCATAATTTATTTTTGGAAAATGGACTTATTTTTATTATATCAATTTATAGTATTGATTATCCTTGGAATTTTACTGATAAATTTCTTATTTAATCAGTATCTTTTTAAGGATATATCACGTTATAAACTATCAGACGAAATTAAAGACAATCCTCCCTTAGTGTCTGTTTTAATACCTGCAAGAAATGAAGAAAACAATATCAAAAGATGTATAAAAGCTTTATTGAGGCAGAATTATAAAAATTTGGAAATAGTGGTTCTGGATGATAATTCTACAGATAATACATATAATATTGTAAAAAAGATATCTTTAAGCAATAAAAATGTAAGGATTATTAAAGGCAAACCTCTTCCAAACGGATGGCTTGGCAAAAATTTTGCATGTCATCAGCTTTCAAGACATGCAAAGGGGGATTATTTTGTTTATACGGATGCAGATACATGCCATCACTCCAATTCAATTTCAAGTGCCATGGCAGCCTTACTGGATAATGATCTTGATGCATTATGTCCTTTCCCCAGACAGGTAATGATAACAATTCATGAAAGGATGACAGTAACATTTGCTAATTTTACAATATTATTATTTATGCCGCTTGCACTGATAAGAAAATCGAAAAATCCTTTATTTTGTACCGGTATAGGACAGTACTTTCTGTTTAAAAGAGAAGCTTATTTCGGGGCAGGCGGCCATGCTGCCGTAAAAGGAAAGATACTTGAAGATGTGCATATATCCAAAAAGTTAAAAATGGCAGGGTATAGTTATATGATTTTTGATGGAAGCAAGATATTGTCCTGCAGAATGTATAAAAATTTCAAACAGGTATTTACAGGGTTTTCAAGGTTCTTGTTTTCTGCTTTTGATTACAATGTTTATATGATGGGTATGGCCATAATATTTTTTGTACTTCTATTTTTAATGCCAAACATATTTTTTATATTTGGCTTGGTTGTCTACCATTGGCCCCGCGAAATCATGATATTGATTATTATTCAGATTGCGATAGTATTATTTATCAGACTAATCAATGTTTTAAGGTTTAAAGAAAAAATGTTTGATATACTGCTTAGCCCTCTTAGCATTGTTTATATAGTTTTTGTTGCAATAAATTCTTATATACAGAGCAGATTCGGGAATGGTATTTACTGGAAGGGAAGAACATATCGGGCAGAAAGCAAGTCTGACGAACTTGATGTTGTTGAAGATGAAGACGGCAAGATAAAAGTAAAAACCCATTATCCATATTAAATTAATTATCTGTATAATAGCTGCAACGCTTCCTACAGTATGCTTCATAACAAGAAAAATTATATTAGCGATATTTGATAAAAAAAATCAGTGCTGTTTATATAAACAGCACTGATTAGAAAAAGTTAAACTGCAATAATATCAGATAATTACTTTTTTGATTTAATCTTAAAAACTTTTGTTCCGCACTTCGAGCATGTACCTGTAACTGCAGGCCTTCCGTTTTTCATTGTTACTTCTTTAGCATCTTTAATCTCTGTTTTAGCTTTGCATTTAACGCAGTATGCGTCCACTATTACACCTCCGTCTTATTTGTTGACATAATTATTTTGATTTAGTACTGGAATTGTTTTTATTATATGTTAAATTAATAAAATATAAACTAATTAAATTAAACTTAAAAGATACATTATCCTTAATAACAAGTTATCTTAATTAAAATTTAAAAATCTAAATTTTATACTTAATTATAATAAGTAAATGAGATGGATAATACAAGCTTTTTTTAAAATATTATTTTTCTAAAGGGTATTTTCTAAAGGGTATATTATATAATAATATTATTTGTACTATACAATAATTTCATAATAAACTCTACGACATATGAATTTGACAAAACTGGAAGAACTTTTAAAAAACGAACCGGGATTCAGGATAAAGCAGATTGAAAGAGCAGTATTTAAAGATTTTTCTGAGAATTGGAATGATTTAACCAATCTGCCTGTAAAATTAAGGAATTTATTGACCGGTAAAATAGATTTATCAATAAACGGACAGATATTTGAATCTGCAGATTCAGGTTCGTTAAAAGCTTTAATCAGACTTGATGACGGCATATTAATTGAAACCGTTCTTCTTATGCATAAAGATGGCAGAAATACGATCTGTCTTTCTTCGCAGGCGGGTTGTGCATTGGGGTGCAGATTCTGTAAAACGGGAGAGTTGGGTTTTAAAAGAAATTTGACAACCGAAGAGATAGTACTTCAGGCTTTGTTTTTTTCCAGATATTTAAAAAAAGTTAATACCAGAATAACAAATATTGTTTTTATGGGAATGGGAGAGCCTTTTCTTAATTATGATAATTTTTTAAACGCCGTCAGATTTTTAAATGATGAAAATAAGTTCAGTATCGGACAAAGAAAAATCTCGGTGTCCACTTCAGGGATAACGGAAAAAATCAGAATGCTTGCGGATGAAAATATGCAAATTAATTTAGCTGTATCGATTAATGCTCCCGATGATGAAATAAGAAGAAAAATTATGCCTATAGCAGATAAGTATACATTAGACGAATTAATATCGTCAATTAGGTATTATATAGAAAAAACAAATAGAAGGGTAATGCTTGAATATGTTCTTTTAAAGGAAATAAATGATTTTCCGGAACATGCAGAAAAACTTTCAAAAAAAATTAAGGGTCTTTTATGTTTTGTAAATCTGATACCATTTAACGGTGATGATATCGGTAAAAGACCCTTAATTAAAAATATAAATGAATTTAAAAAAATCCTTTCAAACAATAAAATCCCTTTTACACAAAGATACAGGTTTGGGGATGATATTAAGGCAGCATGCGGACAGCTTGTTTTTTCTAAAAATCTTTAAAATTAAAAATTATTAAAGATTTTATTCAGAAGCTTCATTAAAGCTATCCTTAATCAGATTACTGGCCACTTCGAAATCTTTGTCATTTACAAATAATTTTATTCCCCAATATATTGAAGCTGCAGGGTACATTTCTCCAACATCGTCAGCCAGAATAAGGCTTTTTATTCCGCTTGATTCCAGAAAGCTTTTTGCCAATTCAGCATCTATCCTATTACTAAAACTTTTTAGTAATTTCATATTATCAGCCATAATTAATTCATTTTTAACGGGTTGGTCATATCAATTGTCCTGTAAAGATTTATCCATATCCCGTATTGTTATTTAAAATCAGTTATTATTTTTCGGCAGTTTTGGTATCAGCCAGCTAAGGAATGCGTCAGTTGATCTGGTTTGCAGAAGTGCTTTGCCTGGGCCTGTGAGTTCAACAACAAGCCCTTCGCCGCCCAACATGGTGGATTTCAAACCTCCCACCCTTTTGACAACAAAACCAAGTGACTCATCAAAAGCAACAAAGTGTCCTGTATCAACTATATATTTTTCATTTGCAGCAAGGTTAATCTCATGTATGGCTCCGTAACTTGATAAAATTAATTTTCCATTTCCGGAAGCTTTTAATAATATAAGTCCTTCTGATGCGAAAAATGTTTTTGCTCCACCCCATTTGGTATCAATATTAACACCCATTGAAGAAGCGCAATAAGATCCTGACTGAATTAAAAGGGTCTGGTTGTTTATGTCCATGGCAAACATGTCGCCTGGCAGTGAAGGTGCAAGATTAATCTCCCCGCCATTAGCAGGAGCTGTAAATGTATTCATAAAGAATGACTCACCGCCGAGCATTGATCTTCCAAGCGCTTTAAAAAATCCGCCGGCAGCTTTTGTTTCAATGTTAACTCCAAAACTTGTGCTGACCATGGCGCCGGATTCAACCTGAATATTCTCATTAGGATCAAGCTTTACGTTAGCAAGACTGTAAGCCGGACTGTATAAAATTTTAACTTCCATATCAACCTCCCTTTCATATTTTTAATAAATAGAAGTATATTTAATTGCAAGTAAAATTAAAACATTTTTAGTTATTATTTTGTTAAAAAACGAAGGCAATTTGTTTTTTATACAAATAATTGAAGAACAAGGTGATAAGATATATTCGTTATTTAACACGGAAAATCAGGTTGAATCTTATTGCTAAAAAATAAGAAATTTCAGAACGAAAATTGCTAATATACGAATGGAATTAAAGCTTTTCTTTCTTCGGGATAAGAATTGAACTTGCTTTTATACCACTTATGATTAGAGTATGCTCTGGGTAGCAGATTTGCAACAGTAAATAATGTAAAAGCAAGTCCGGCTAAAGACCATGTCAAAATTGTCCAGCCAATCCATTCAATTATTTCACCGAAATAATTTGGACTTGAAACAAACCTAAAAAAACCCGCATATGGGATCTGATAATCTTTTTCTCCTGCTTTTCTGAGTTTTAAGAGTATGTAGTCAGATTGAATGTTAATAAACATACCAGTTATAAACAATATGGTCCCAATTATAAATCTTGGGTCAAAAAGCCAGTCAGCCGGATAAGGCTGTGAAAAATAAAACAGGTATCTGCCGTTCAGATAACTATTTATAAAATTAAAAATCAATGCGAATACAAGGATTAAAACCGGAAACTTTTTGTTGCCACCCTTCATCATGAACGGGTATACCATGGCTCTGTGAAAATAATGAACAGTCCAGAAAATTAAAAAAATAATTGCAGGCAGGTTCATTTTTCTGTTGCCTGCAAAAAATAATATAATAACAATTGCAAGAGAAGGTAATTCCATAAGAAACCAGCCGAATTTTGCCTTAAGTGTAATACCCCAGCCTTTACGTATGTGCCTTCCATATGGCGCAGGTATAAAAAAAAGAATGGTAAATATAAATATTGCCGATACAAAAACCGTTATTAATAAGATGTTGAAAATCAGTAATTCAGACAATTATTTTTTTGGTTTATTTTTTTTATAAAAATTATTTTAAGATTTCTATATATTATAATCGATAAAATTTTAAAATATAGTTTTACAATAAACATTATATGAAAATTTTTATTTTAATAATTTTTTTTTAGATTATTTTAGGGGCAATTATTCATAAATTATTATAGAATA
>JAJFVM010000039.1 GCA_021371805.1 bacterium | reverse complement strand
ATTATTTAAATTCTATAGATTTATAATATATATCTTAAGTTTTATAATCCCTTTCATTATTTTTCTTAAGACAATGAATCCTTCCTCTTTCGGTTACGATACTACATGGTTTCATATTCAGGTTCCTGAACTGGCCGTAGGCCAGACTACAGGATTTCCGCTGGCTTTTTTACTTGGCAAATTATTTACATACCTTCCGTTCGGAACAATAGCATACAGACTTAACATATTTTCGGTTTTTTGGGGTGCTGCAACTGTCACCGTTTTTGTTATGATAGCTTCTAATTTGTTAAAAAAAGAATATTACATAGCATTTGTCAGTACATTATTTTTTGCATTTTTTAAAGTTTTCTGGGTTCAGACTAACAGATTTGAAGTTTATACTCTTCACTCTTTTCTGATCGGTTTGATAATTTTATTTGGAATATACTGGGAGCAAAGCAGAAAAGATAAATTTCTATACCTTTATTATTTTTTTATAGGATTAAGTTTTACAAATCATCCCTTATCTGTTTTTCTTGCACCTGCATTTATTTTGTTTCCTGTTTTTATTGACCGGCATACGGTTCTTAAAGTAAAAAAAATATTTACAATAATCGCACTGATTATTGCTCCGCTTCTTTTATATCTGTATATCCCTATAAGATCATTTCAAGGCTATGGGAATATAACTACCTGGCATAAATTTTTTGATTACATAACAGGATCAAATTGGAAACAGCAGTTCGGTTTCAGAAATTTTACTGTCTTTAAAAAACAGGCACATAATTACTTAATGCTTGTAAAAGATGATTTTGGAATTGCAGCCTTAATAGTCAGCCTTGCAGGAACTATTGCAATGATCAGAAAAAATATAAAATACTTTTCCCTTATCATTGCCCTTATCGTTCTGAATTTAATCCCTGTTTTCTTATACGAAGATACACCTAATGACTTTTATCTTATATCGGTTATAACATTTTTAATAATTCCTTTTGCTTATGGACTGTATTATATAAAAGCAGGAATTATTTTTATCTCCAAGAAGATTTCAGATAAAGTCTCTTTTAAAAATAATGAAAAATCTCCGGGAAAAAAGAGAGCCAAAACAATCTGCCTGATATTTTTAATTTTCTTTTACATATCCATAACTATTTTCCCCTTATATCTTTGTGTTTCAAATTTCCAGATAGAAGATAAGAGCCATGATACACAGATATATGATTACTGGAAAACAATAATCAGTGAGATGAAGGATAACTCCGTTTTAATAACAAGCTCAAAATCATCAAGTGTAGCTTTTTATCTGACAAAATATGAATTTAACAAAAATATTGAAATCCAAATCGGGCTTAATGATAAAAAACTTAAAAAATTTGTAAATGAAAATTTAGGCAGAAAAAATATATACTTCAACCAGGTTTATCTGCCGCTCCTGGATCCATATTATGAATTAAAACAGATCGGTTATGAAACTTACTGGAAAGATTATAAAGAGCCTTTAATAACCTGGGAGATTTTAAGATATAAAAAAATCATTGATTTTAAATCATCAGAAAATGCTCTTGATCT
>JAJFVM010000028.1 GCA_021371805.1 bacterium | reverse complement strand
TATTCTCGATATATCTTAGTATTGTGAGTCAATCAGGGCTGATCTCTTTTATTTAATTTCTAATTTAGTGAAGGAGCTAATGTAAATAGCCCGATAAACCAGCTTCTGTTACTGATTTCCATAGATTTCTCCGACTTTTGTGATCAATTTTCCATTGATATATTATTTTTTCACATGCTCCGGGATTTACTTCATGCACAGCTGAGAGCCATCTGGCATTGTCTGTATAGTCTGATTTATATGCTTTGGAAGGATCCTGGACCAGATCTGCGATGTTATTTTCCCAGCATTTCATGACATCAGGTAAAATCTTGTCTGCGCTTAGCTTCTTTAGCCACTTACACCTGGAAATTGTAGAATCAGACCTATCGCTCCAATTATTTTTGATAATACTGAATAGTACCGGGTATTTTTCCCCGGCTGATGATATATAAAATAAATCTCCGGTAAGAACAAGTATGTAATTGTAAAATTTTTTAAACCAGCTTTGATTGTTAGTTACAGACTGAAGCCAATCCTTGACTTTATCAAAAAACCAGCTTTCATCTTTCATATCATCTACTTCAGTTTCAATTAGCCAGTTAATCCAGGAGTCATAAATTTCTTTATGATTAAATATATTAGAACCGATGGTATCTTTTATAATGAAATTCTGCCATTTATTAAAAAGCATCCTAGCGTCATCCTGGTATTCAGATTGAAGAAGTTTATTGAAAATCCTGACAACAGAATCAAGCTGACAGGGATTTTTATACATTTCAACCTGTGCAGACAGCATTAATTTCCTTTTATTATTATTTGTTTTTTCAGAAATCAGGATCCAATCTTGCAAAAGCCCGATAATAATATCCTTATCGGTTTCATTAACAAGGTAATGATTATGATCAATTAGAATTGTTTTCTCCGGAAGCCAAGCTTCATTATTGCCTGGTTGTCTTAGCAGGCTTTTAAAAGTTTTTTTGATAATTTTTTCTGCTTTTACATAGTCTTGCTGTTTTAATAAGTTTTCTATAAGAGGCAACCCGTACTTCCAGTTATCATAAAGATACTTTAGACAATTCTCAAGATATTCATCAAAGTCAAATAAAGATGCAAATATAAGATAAAGCCTGTGCCATTTTGAACCGGAATCTTTAAGTCTTTTCTGCCAGATAGTATCTTCCTTGGAAGTCTTTAATATTTCGTATATTTGCTTCTGTATATTTTCTTCAAAAGAAGTGAAGAAATTAATAAATGTAGCTGTATCAAGGCTGATCACCTTTAAAATACTATCTGCTGCATCTATTCTTTTAATAAATACCCAAACAGCATTTTTATTCGAGTTAGCAGCAAGCCATTCCCATTTGAGAATGCATTTTGTTGTAAAAACTCCTAATACACAATCGGAATAATCTGCCCCTATCCATTCAGGGTATTCTTTTATACCATCTTCAATGTTTCTAAGCATATCCAGAAAAAGATCCCAATCTTTGTTATCAAGGGTTTCTATTGAATTTATGATAGCAAAAAGTTTTTCAGCAATCTTCTCAAGATCTTCAGTAAAATCATATTCAGAAAAATAAGGAGTTTCCCAATCATGATCCTGGATGATGTAATCACCTGATTCATCACCTAATTCCGAAATAATATCAGACAATTTTGCCCAGAGTATTTCCCACTCTATATTGTATTTTGAATTTTTACTTATCGGGGACATTTTATTCTTATTTAATATATTAAAAAGGATTTCAGAAAAATCATTATCGGCATCTTCAAAAAGGGATTTAATGCTTTTCTCATCCAGCATACTAAGAAGCATATCAATAAGTTTAGCAAGCTGTATACTGGTCATTGCTTTTATGATTTTTTCTCCATCAGAATCATTATTCTTTATATCATTCATTATTATTAATCCTTTTCTGTTATATTATATAATCCGGGATTCCCTCTTCATATGTTTTTTCAATGATTTTATAATTAAATAACTATATTTTTTTAAGATTTTAGTTATCGATAAGTTCAAGATGCGGATGCCTGTAACGTTTGTTTACTTTTAACATAGATTTTTTTAATAAGTCTTGCCCAGGATTTATTGGTGCTCTTTGTGTATTTATGCCCTGTATAATAAAATCAGACTGATAATTCAATCAGCGGCATGCTTTTGAAATAAAATTATCTCTTTTAATAATTTTTAGCACATAATCAACTGCTTCCTGCGGATCATTTACTACTTTATAAAGTTTTTTATCCTCAGGGCTGATTGTCTTATACTTATCAAGAAGAACTTCGTCTATCCAGCCGCACATTCCTTTCCAGAATGGAGTCCCATAAAGGACTATGGGGAAATGTTCAATTTTATTTGTCTGTGACAAAGTCAAAGACTCGAAAAGTTCATCCAAGGTACCATATCCTCCCGGGAAGATGACATATCCTATTGAATATTTTACAAAAAGCATCTTTCTTACAAAAAAATAATGAAACTCAAGTGATATATTTTGATATTTATTAGCTTCCTGTTCAAATGGTAATTCTATATTACATCCTATGGATAATCCTCCGGATTCATATGCACCCTTGTTTGCAGCTTCCATTATCCCGGGACCTCCACCTGTTATTATGCCAAAACCGTTTTTTGCCAGTAGAGATGCTGTCTTTTCGGCAGCTCTGTAATATCCATCATCAGGTGTAGCTCTGGCAGATCCGAAAATCGAGATACATGGTCCTACCTTAGCCAGTGCATCAAATCCTTCCACAAACTCACACTGTATCCTAAGGACTCTCCATGGGTCTGAGTCTACAAATTCTGATTTTACCGGCACCTGTGCCTTAAACAAATCCCGATCTGAATTTTGCGAGAGATTCTTTTTTCTCATATTACCTATCCTTGTTTTTTTAATAACCATTGAAAATAATTATGTTTTTAAGCTTCTTTTCTTTTTTCCAAACTTTCTTCTTTCCGGCTTCGAAGATGATTTTTTATTTTTGCTTCCTTCGGAAATATCAACTCTTACCTTTCTGCCTTTATAAACTTCACTTTTAAAGGATTCAATAACGTCCTGAAAATGAGCTTCTTTAATATCAATAAATGAATATACGCTTTTTATATTAATTCTTGTAAAGGTATCTGCAGGCAGGCTGGTTGTTTTCATAAGATATTTAAGCATTTTTCCATTATCAAAACCATCCATGACGCCCAAATTAATAAACATACTGTTTTCTGTCTTGCCTGAATTTTTGCCTCTTATATGATCCTTTTTTGAAAAATCTATGTTAAGGTCACCCGCATCCCTGTAATAATCAAGAAAACGGTTAAACTCAAGAGACACCATACGGGTTATAAGCTCGTTTTTATCAATATCTTTTAATTCTTCAAATATGGCAGGAAGATATTTTGAAATTCCCTGCTGGTTTATCTCTACCTTTAATATCTTTTTAATAAGTGCCATAAGCTGCTGTTCACAGACTTCTACGCCTCCGGGTACTTTGGCATAGATAAATTTTATATTAACAAGCCTCTCTATTTGTTTTATTTTACCTATATCTTTTGTGTTTATAATTGAGATGGTTATACCAGATTTACCTGCCCGTGCTGTCCTGCCGCTCCTGTGAGTATAAAGTTCTACCTCATCCGGTAATTGATAATTTATTACATGGCTCACATCATTTACATCTATCCCTCTTGCAGCCACATCTGTTGCCACAAGCAGCTGTAATGCCCTGTCCCGGTAATGCATCATCACCTTGTCACGCTGAGCCTGGCTCAAATCGCCGTGCAATGAGTCAGCGTTATAACCGTCTTTAATAAGCTTTTCGGCTATCTCCTGTGTCTCCGCTTTTGTTCTGCAGAAAATGATTGCAAAAATATCCGGATTGACATCCACTATCCTTTTCAATGCTGTGTAACGGTCACGCTCATGTACAACATAATAAATATGCTCAATATTTTCGGCAGCGGTATTT
This sequence comes from bacterium, assembly GCA_021371805.1. Taxonomy (GTDB): domain Bacteria; phylum Actinomycetota; class Humimicrobiia; order Humimicrobiales; family Humimicrobiaceae; genus JAMDDL01. Next base: position 18,265 of record JAJFVM010000028.1, on the reverse strand, counting down.
TTTTCCCCTACTGTCAGCTCATAAGGGTTATGCATATATTTACCTGTAATAGCATGGATTTCATCAGGCATAGTTGCCGCAAACAGCCAGATTCGTTTATGGGCCGGCGTATTTTCAAGAATGCTGTCAATATCCTCCTGAAAACCCATATTAAGCATTTCATCAGCTTCGTCCAGCACTGCATATTTTATAGTTGAAATATTGATTTTTTTCCTTCTTATAAGGTCCATCAGACGCCCGGGTGTTGCCACAACTATATGTATTCCCTTCTTTATTTGGCTTATCTGTGTTTCAATGCTTGCACCGCCATATACGGCTGCTATTTTTACTTCCGGCAGATATTTACAATAATTATTCAGGTCATTTGAAATCTGAACACATAGTTCTCTTGTCGGTGCCAAAATAAGCGCCTGTATTATTTTCTGGTCAATATCAAGGAGTTCGATTAAAGGTAACCCGAAAGCTGCGGTTTTACCTGTGCCTGTCTGTGCAAGACCTATAAAATCCATATTACCTTTTTTTAATATCGGGATTGACTGTTCTTGTATCGGAGTGGGTTTTTCAAAACCTAATTCTGTTATTGCTTTTATTAATTCTTCTCTTATTGCAAATTCTTTAAATTTTTTCATTATATTTACGTTTATCGATTATTAAAATGCTAAATTATTACCCTTGAATATAAAATAAAGTTAATATCCGGGAACTATTATACCATGATTTATTTCTTCCAAATTGTAAAGTTGGAATTTAATTGAAAAAATTTAATTTACATTATATTATTTTTATTCTAATATAATTGAGTACCACAGACGTGGAATTACTTATTGTTTTTTTTATAATTTAAAACTTGGGGAGCTTTAGGCTGAGAGGATTGATTTTTCAATCGACCCATTAAACCTGATCTAGTTAGTACTAGCGTAGGGAAGAATATATCGGTTTATTATTTCAACTACTGCCAGTTCCTGGTCAGTAGTTTTTTTATTTTAAGGCGCTAAATTCGATACCGGAAATTGAAAGTTTCTTTATAAGTTACCGGACGGGTTTGATTAAAATAATTTTAAAACAGCTTATTTAAAAAATAAGTAAGTAAGATAAACGATAGGTTTGCAAGAATTTTTTTATAATTTTATACAGCCAATAAAAAATGGCAGAAATTAAAAAGATGATAAAAAAATCAAAACCCGGAAAAACAAATATGCCGGATACCGGCAAAAATATGTTAAAAACTGATTTCAACCATCATAAAATGCATGCACTCATTGTGGCAAACGGTGCCATAGAAAACCCTTCATTGATTCTGGAGATACTTCTGGAAAATTATCACTTTAATAACAAATATCTGATAATATCAGCAGACGGAGCAGTAAAAAACTGCCTTAAACTTGAGCTCGTCCCTGATGTTATTGTCGGCGATATGGATAGTATTGAAGAAAATGATAAAAAAATAATTGAAAGTCAAAATATAAAGACAACTTACGTAAAATCCCCTGCCGAAAAAAATGAAAGCGATACACAGCTGGCCATTGAATATGCAATTAAAAATAAAATAAAAAATATTATTTTAATAGGGGCTTTAGGGAAACGGATGGATCATAGTTTAGCCAATTTATTTAACATCGCCTCTGAGCGATTTAAAAATATAAACATCAGAATCCTGGATGATAATTATGAAATTTCCGTATTAAGAAATTCAGGGTTAGTTAAAGGAATTACCGGAAATATTCTTTCAATCTTTTCCCTGACTCCAAGTACTTATTTCATAAATACCGACGGATTAAAATATAAACTTCAGAATGAGCATTTAATGTTCAGCCCAATAAGAGGGATAAGCAACATATTTGAAAAAGAATCAGCATATATAGATTTCAAAGACGGTACATTGCTGCTTATAAAGGAAATCCGACATTTGTGAAATAAATTCTTTAAAACATATGATACGGCTATTTATATAATGATGAAAAAAACAAAAAAATTTTTAAATAATTTATATTCCCTGCTGTTCTTCCTTATACTTGTTGCAATATGGGAAATTTTTTCAAGGACAGGAACGGTTCCAAACTATATTCTTCCGGCGCCAACTATGATAATTTACAGCCTTTTTACCAATTTCAATTTTATGGGCCGGCACATATTGATTACCATCTATGAAACACTGACTGGTTTTATAATATCTGTTCTTTTAGGAATAATAATTGCGGTAATTATGGATGGGCTGCCTTTTGTTAAAAAAGTGATATATCCTCTTCTTATTACTTCACAGACTATCCCGATAATTACCCTTGCCCCTTTATTTATAATATGGTTCGGATATGGTTACCTGCCGAAAATAATAATAGTAATTTTAATCTGTTTCTTTCCAATATCGGTAAGCCTGCTTCAGGGTTTGGGGTCTGTGGATATCGAACTTATCAATCTTTTGAAATCCATGGGTGCCGGCAGATATCAGATATATAAAATAGTGAAACTTCCGGCATCGCTTCCCAGTCTTTTTTCCGGTCTCAAGATCGCCGCAACTTACAGCATTATGGGTGCAACAGTCGGAGAATGGGTAGGGGGCAAAGACGGTATAGGAGTATATATGTTAAGAGCAAAATATTCTTTTGCCACCGATAAGGTTTTCGGAGCAATTATAATAATTACCGTGTTAAGCATATGCTTGCTGAAATTAATTGAATTTATTGAAAAAAAATCAATGCCCTGGGTTTTTTATGAAAAAATTGAAACTATGGGTGAATAAATGCAAAAGGAGATGAAGTCTGAAAGAAAATCAAATTAACAATACTTATAAATAAAAATAAGTTTAAGGACAATGGGTTTTTCATCCCGTTTTGTGCCTTGAGCGAAGCGAAAGGAATGGTTATAAAAATGAAAGACAAAGGATTTAAATTTTTAAAATTTCTTCATGTTTTCATAATTCTGTCTGTCTTAGTGACATTTGCAGTTTATCTACCTGCCTGTAAATCATCATCAGCGGAAGAAAACATAAATGCCAAAAACAGAGAGCTTAAAAAAATAACGGTTGTTTTAGATTGGGTTCCCAACACCAACCACACAGGTATATATGTCGCAAGAGAAAAGGGATATTATAATGAAGAGGGTTTTGATGTTGAAATTGTCCAGCCGACAGAAGGCGGAGCTGCCGATCTTATTGCGGCAGGAAAAGGAGAATTCGGAATCAGCTATCAGGAACAGGTAGCTTATGCAAGAACCACAGAACCCGCTCTGCCCGTTAAGGCGATTGCGGCAATTATTCAGCACAATACTTCAGGATTTGCTTCTCCTGTAAATAAAAATATAAAAACCCCGAAAGATTTTGAAGGTAAAAAATACGGAGGCTCAGGTTCGCCGATTGAAGAAACAATATTGAAAGTGCTTATGGAGAAATATGGTGCAGATTTTTCCAAACTGCAAATAATAAACATAGGTGCATCCGATTTTATTACCAGTGTTCAGAAAGACGTGGATTTTTCATGGATTTTTTACGGATGGGATGGAATTGCATCAGAAGTTAAAAATTTTAAAATAAATTTCTTAAAACTTCAGGATCTGGATAAGAATCTGGATTTCTATACACCTGTCATTATCGCAAGTGAAGCTAATATAGGAAAAAATCCTGAAATGATAAAAAAGTTTTTGAAGGCAACATCAGAGGGTTATGATTTTTCTATTAAAAATCCGGATGAAGCAGCGTCTATTCTGCTCAAGAATGTTCCTGAACTGGATAAGGATATTCTGATTGCCAGTCAGAAATATCTGGCAGGGCAATATCAGGCAGATGCTCCGAAATGGGGAGTTATGGATGAAAAAATATGGCAGAACTTTTCAAACTGGATGTTTGATAAAAAACTTATAATTAAGGAACTTGATTATAAAAATGCTTATACGAATGAATTACTGCCTTAAGTGAAGTATTATTGCAAAGATTTACAGAATCTGAAATAAAGTATAATGTCAAATAAAGTTGATGCTTTAAAGATAAAAAAAAGTTTCGGAAGCCTTGATACTATCAGGGATGTTACCGTTTCTCTTGAAAAAAACAAGTTTGTATCCATACTTGGTCCAAGCGGCTGTGGCAAAAGCACTCTTTTTGATATAATTTCCGGCCTTGAAAAACCTGACAGCGGCGATATCTTGATAAACGATATAAATTATACAGGCAAAACCGGCAAGGTAAGCTATATGCATCAGAAAGATCTGCTTTTACCATGGAAGACTATTCTGGATAATACATGCATTCCGCTGCAGATAAAAGGTTTAAAAATTACACAGGCAAGGGATAAAGCGAATACTTATTTTAATTTATTCGGACTTTCAGGGTTTGAGAATTATTATCCCAATCAGCTTTCCGGAGGAATGAGACAAAGAGCGGCGCTGCTAAGGACGTATCTGTTTTCTGACGATATAATGCTGCTTGATGAGCCTTTTGGCGGATTGGATGCAATAACCAGAAGGAGCATGCAGCTCTGGCTGCTTAAATTACTGGAAAATTTCAAGTCTTCCATTCTTTTTATAACCCACTCTGTAGACGAAGCAATCTTTTTGTCGGATAGTATTTATTTATTTTCAAAAAGACCTGCATTTATTAAAGCAACATTTGACATAGACATTCCCAGGCCAAGGGATTATAAGACATTTACTTCGGCACGGTTCAATGAAATAAAGGAAAAAATAATTAATCTGCTTCAATCTGAATAGAAGATATTTATTTTTTTAAAAATTATTAAATAATAAATTTAAAACACAGCTTGCTTGCGTTTATAATTGCATAAGTGGTTGTTAAATTATTTTATCAAGGTTTAAAAATATATCCCTGTAAATATCAACGCTTTTAATTATGTTGTCTATAACAACATATTCATCTTTGCTGTGAATCACTTCCGGTGTTCCGGGCCCGAGAATAATCACGGGAGTATTCAGATTTGTATTTAAAACTGAACCATCAGTTGCATAAGGTAGAGCTATTTTCCTTCTGCCTGAAGCATATCTGTCGACTATGCTTTTAATTTGTTTGGCAGCTTTACTTTCAGGATTGATAAATGATGAATTTAAGCTGTCTATTATTTTTAATTCGTATTCGCTTTTTTTAAATTCCTTATTTAGCATAAAATTAATTTTTCCCACAATTTCCTGCACTGTTTCAGGAGGTGATATTCTTATATCAAAACCCACATTGCAGTTATCCTGAACTACATTGAAAGGACCGGGCGCGTTAATAAAACCTATGTTAATAGTGCTTTTTGTAAAAAACTTATTGTTTTTTGCAAAGAATTCAGGATTTAATATCTCTTCAATAAAATTCATCGCCATAAGTATTGCATTCTTGCCCTTGTCGGGGGAAGAACCATGAGCCTGTTTACCTTTAAATTTTATTTCAAGCCAAATTTGGCCTTTCTGGCCAAGCCCCAGATTTAAATTGGTTGGTTCAGCAATAATCATCAATCTGGTTTTTTTAACAAGCTCATTTTTTAAAAGATGCAGAGCTCCGGTTTTGTCAGCTTCTTCATCGCCGGTCAGAGCCATTACAATATCGTATTTGGGTTTAATATTATTCTCAACAAGATACTTTAACGAAAACAATATGCTGATTATCCCGCTCTTCATATCTGAAGAACCAAGCCCGAAAATCTTGCCGTCTTTTATTTCAATGTTAATATTTTTGTTTTCATCAATTTTTGCAGTTGAAAGATTGATTGTATCTAAATGTCCGCATGCCAATAAATTCATGGAGGAGTTTTCTCCGGCAAACAATGCAATTAAGCTTTTTCTGTAATTTTCATGTTGGATTACTTCAAAACTTATTTTTAATCCAGAAAGCATTTTAGAAATAAAATCAATTATACTGTCTTCGGCATGAGCGCTGCTTCTTGAGTCAATTTTTACTAATTCAATGGTACTTTTTATTATCTCTTCATTATTTTCCATAGTTTATTTTTAAGATATTTTTTAATATTAAATGTTAAAAAAATAATAAAATTTTACAGGTACTACAATATTCCAAATTCAGCACTAAAAACCATTATTTTATCTTTATTATTGCCAAATGTAAAAGAATTATGTTTGTTTATGGTTATAAATTTTAAAACCATCTATGCATGTATATCTATAATAATAATTTAAGAGCACTTTTTAAATGCCCTTAAATTAGTTTTTATTTTAATATTTTTGCAGTTGAGTCAGTTAAATATTGCGCAGATCAACCTTCTTTTTATATCTTTACAGTTACCATATAAAGATTTTGCCGCAAATCATACATAAAGATAATCAGCATAAGGCAGCTTTTTTGTTTTCTTAAGACCAAGCCAGTATGCCATTTCCTCAAGATAAGAACTTACGTTTTCCATAACCATAGGGTAGTGGTGAGGCAGTCCATTAAGAATCATTGTATTTGCAAGATCCATTACTCTTATCGGCTCATTGTACAGCTTAAGATCATTCACCCAGCCCCGGCTTCCGTTAAAAGCTTTTTTATTTTCATCAAAGAATCTGCCGGTAAAATAATAAAACTTTTCACCCTCATCAAAAAACCTGAATACAGTTACTTCTGACTTTTTAAAAATAATATCTGTTGTTGGTGCACAATTTTTAATGCTTTCATCATATTCCGCAAAATAATGCTTGTCGCAGATGCACCCTCTGCTGTTTGCCATTTCCTTGGGTGCGGAACCGCAATGCCATAATAAAAGAGAGTCGTCTTTTTCATCAAATTTCGGAAGATCCATAGTTGCAACAGGTTTGTTTGTTAAAGACTTCAGCACCATCATTGAAATGGTGCTTAAAACATCTGCTTCGCATCCGCCCGGAAGACCTGTCGAATTAAGCATTGAATTTACAAGGCAGCCCACCATTTCTTTTTTAGGCATAAGTTTTGGCCAGCATGAAAATGCAATTGCCGAGTAATTGTTTTCCGCAGCTATTTTTTTAATGGCAAGAAACATCTGGATGGAAGATTTGATTTTATCAACCGAAGCTTTGCCGATTTTAACAGCCTCCATCAGCTTTTTGTATTCTGCCTCAACCTCGGAAGCGGCTATCTTTTCCCCTAAAGCCATTACATCTTCAACTTCAAAATCTCTTGAAACATTGACCTTTAAATTTTTATATACATCCCTGGGATCTACAATATGATTGATATGGCCGTCAGCAAGTTTTCCAATTTGAGCTACTCTTGCATTTTCAAGATCTTTAATTGCCTTTAATGCTTTAATTGTTATTTCAAATCTCGGTTTAAAGTATTTTGAATTCATATCACCAAAAAACCATTTTATTTTTTTAGGACTACCTTCAAAGTTATTTTTTGCAATACCGGCATTCTGAGATAAGTTTACAAGAGATGCAAGAGGCATGGGACCTTCCTCGCGCAGTTCCTCAATTGCCCAGAGGCCAAAATTAGCTCTTGATTTCATAATTTCAAAAATAAAATCGCCTACCATATATGATGGATGAAATAACAGACAGAAATCAATATTCTTATCGTCCAGTTCTTTTCTTACAGCTTCGGCCTGCGGCATTGAAGATATGATTGTGTTAAAGATTACCAGCTCAAAATCCATGTCAGACGCCATTTTAGATAATTCTTTCTGATAATTTTCAAAAGCTTTCAGACCTTCCGTAGAAAATCCAACCATGAAACCAGCAACAAAACCAACCTTTAGCTTTGCCATAGCAAACTCCTTTATTAATTGTTTTTTATTTTTATATTTTTATTATTTTTTAAAATAAATAAGTTTTAAGATTGCTTATGTTTTTAAATCTAAAATTTTCTTCAAAACCCGGGAGTTTTTGCTGCTTACCTAAAACAGCAATTCAAATATATTATAAAAATTCTAACTTATTGCAAATTATTTGTATACTGCAATTTAATTAAAAACTATTGCTTTTCTTTAAGTATCTTAAATTTTTTTTGAAATGTTTATATAAATTATGCCGAAATTAATTGTTTTCTAATAGTAAAAAATAATCCGGCTCGCAAAATCAGGTATTTTTTATCAGTTATTTAAATGAGATTTATTGGTTACCGGGATTAATAAGAATGTTTACTTTTTAATCATGGCTTTTTCTTATGTTTTATCAATAAACTAAAGCTAATAAAGAGATATACTTTTTACTGTATTTTTTTTATGGGAGCTACGCTTGCAAGTATTTTTTTTAGTCCTACCGACTTGAAAACAACATCAAGCTCAAGATCATCCACGGATTTTTTTGCTCTTAATATCTCTCCGTTGCCCCACAATTTGTGTTCCACCAGGTCACCAACTTTAAAATTTAAAAAATCTTTTTCTTTCTTAAAGCCGCTGTTATCGGATTTTTTGGAGTCTTTAGATTTAGTTGAAAACATATCTACACTTCTGCTTTCTTGTTTTGAATACCTCTCAGGATGATTTTTGCTGAATTGAAAAACGGATTTTTTATTTACGGTATAATTACCTGTTTCTTCTGATGAATACAAAAGTGACGTGGCTTTATTCTCATCAATAAAAAGTTCGTCCGGTATTTCTCCGATAAATCTTGAAATAAGTCTTTCGCGCTGATCACCATAAATATAATGAAGGATTGAAGAAGTCAGAAAAACTTTCTCTTTTGCCCTTGTAATACCTACGTAACAAAGCCTTCTTTCCTCCTCCACATCATCATAACCGCCGGTTATGCTTCTTACATGGGGAAATATCCCTTCTTCCAGGCCTACAATAAATACTATTGGAAACTCCAGGCCTTTAGCATTATGCAGTGTCATCAAAGTTACCGTATCGGCATCTTCATCATAATTGTCAACCTCGGAAACCAATGAAATCTCCTGTAAAAAATCATGTAAACTCAATTTAGCATTCTCCTCAATTGAATTATGGCTTTCTTCAAATTCTTTTATAACCGTCAGAAATTCCTTAAGGTTGTCAATCCTGTTTAAAGATTCTATCGTATTTTCAATTGCAAGTTCTTTTATATACGATGTCTTCTCCCAAAGCTCTTCAATCGTTTCTTCAATGGTATGATTATCTAAATAATCCCTTAAATTATCCAGAATGCTGATAAAATCCCTTATTTTCTGTCTGGTTGAAGGACTTACCGTATTTATCTTTTCAATATCATAAAAGGCTTCACAAAAAGTAATACCATTGTTTTGAGAAAATTTTTCGATATGTGAGATAGTGGTATTACCTATCCCTCTGGCAGGAACATTAACAACTCTCGTAAGGCTTATTATATCTTTTGGATTTGACATAAGTTTCAGATATGCCAGCATGTCCTTTATTTCTTTTCTGTCATAAAACTTAAGACCTCCGAAAATGCGGTATGGAATGTTTTCCCTTATAAAAACTTCCTCGATTGCTCTTGATTGTGCATTAGTTCTGTAAAAAATTGCAAAATCCTTAAAGCTTTTCTTATTTTTGCCGGCAATTATATCCCTGATTTTTTTTGCTACAAATTTTGCTTCTTCCTGTTCATTTTGAGCTCTGAATTTTGAGATCAGTTCTCCTGCATGACTTTGTGTCCATAATTTTTTCTTGCTTCTTGAATAATTATTCTTAATAAGTTCATTTGCGGCATCCAGGATAAATTTAGTTGAACGGTAATTCTGCTCAAGCTTTATAACAATTGTGTTTGAAAAGTTTTTATCAAAATTTATTATATTTGATATCTCTGCCCCTCTCCAGCTGTAAATGCTTTGATCATCATCGCCGACGACAAAAATTTTATTGCTGCCGTTATACAGAAGAAGGATTAATTCGTTTTGCACAAGGTTTGTATCCTGAAACTCGTCTACAAGTATATATTGGAACTGATTCTGATATTTTTCTTTTACATCCGGATTATCTTTAAGCAATCTTACGGTTAAAAATAAAAGGTCATCAAAATCAAGCGCATTGGCTTTATGAAGTTCATCCTGATATAAGGGAAAAATCCGTGCCACAATTTTTTCGAATGGGTCAAATGCCCTCTTTATAAAACTTTCATGGTCTATTAACTTATTTTTTGAAGTACTTATCGTTTCCTGAACCGATTTTGGAGAAACCATTTTCAAGTCATAGCCTGTATCAGTAATACATCTTGAAATCAATTTAAGAGATTCGTCACTGTCATAAATTATGAATTTTTCATTATACCCAAAACGGCTTATTTCCCTTCTTAAAAGACGCGCGCAAAATGAATGAAAAGTTGATACCCACATATACTCGCCGACCCTGCCAACCAGGTCTATCACCCTTTTTTTCATCTCGCTGGCTGCCTTGTTTGTGAAAGTGATAGCAAGAATTCCGAAAGGATCAATACCCCTTTCTTTTATTAAATAGGCTATCTTATAAGTCAGGACACGCGTTTTACCGCTGCCGGCACCTGCAAAAATTAAAAGTGAGTTTTCGCTATTCAAAACAGCCTTAAGCTGCTGGGAGTTTAATTCTTTTTCCAGTTCCAAAATAAACTATACCTATTCCATCTGATACAACCATAAATTTCTAATTTAAGTCATAAAATTATAAAATATTTATAAGACTGCTTATCTTAATTTCTTCCCAAGCATGGAAGCAATAATTGATACCTGATGCAGCATTTCCTGAGTCTGTTTTATATCTAGTGCCTGTTGACCGTCGCATAAAGCTTTTTCAGGTTCATTGTGAATTTCTACAATAAGCCCGTCTGCACCAACGGCAATGGCAGCTCTGCTCATCGGAATTACCAGATCACTTTGTCCTACTGCATGAGAAGGATCGATAATTATGGGAAGCTTGCTTATATTTTTTATTACAGGCACAGCAGAAAGATCGAGTGTAAATCTTGTATACGGCTCAAAAGTCCTTATGCCTCTTTCACATAAAATTACTTCCGCATCACCTTTTGATGTTATATACTCCACTGCCAGCAGCCATTCTCTAATTGTTGCAGCCCATCCTCTTTTTAATATTACTTTCCTGTTGAACTTATTTGCAACAACTCCTACTTTTTTCAGCAATGCAAAATTCGACATGTTCCTTGTGCCGATCTGGAGTATATCAACATATTTTGCAACTTCCTCAACGGTTTCAGCGTCAGTTACCTCAGTTGTTGTATAAAGACCATATTTGTCTCCAATCTCCTTCAGCATTTCAAGACCTTTATGTTCAAGCCCCTGAAAACTGTATGGTGATGTTCTTGGCTTATATGCTCCTGCTCTTAGAAAACTCAAACCAGATTCTTTTACTATTCCTGCAATAGTATCAAGCTGTTCCATACTTTCTATAGCACAGGGTCCTGCAATAACCGTTATATAACCTTCTTCAATGAGTCTTACATCTTTGCTTTTTTTATTCATATTCATAATATATAAAAATCCTGCTGGTATTTTTTAAATGTTGATTTTAAAGTTCCTCTCCTCTTTCAAGGATCTGTACATTTCTTAAAATGCTTTCAAAAATTTGAATAATATTATCATTATATAAGGGCCCCTTATTATATTTTGCAATATTATCCAGCAGCTCTTCCTCCCTTCTTGCATCATACAACGGCAGATTATTTTTTTTCTTAAGTTTCTTTACCGCAAGAACAATTTTTGCTCTTTCATTCAGATAATCAACGATACCTTTATCTATTCTGTTAATTTCATCTCTGTATTTTGAAATTTTCTCATTAAAATCAGGATCCATGATTTGCTCCCTTTTTATTTATGCTTGATATTTAAATAATATCTATAACTAATATATTCATATAAAATTTTTTATACCAGATTAAAAAATTATTTTTTTTTAATTTTATCTTTATATCTAAACCTATTATAACTTCCTATTCCCATTCTATAGTACTGGGCGGTTTGGAGCTTATATCATAAACCACCCTGTTTACTCCTTCAACTTCATTTATAATTCTGCTGGAAAGCTTTTCAAGAACCTTATAGGGAAGCCTGACCCAGTCAGCTGTCATCGCATCTTCGCTTGATACCGCTCTTACAACAATAGGGTAGTCATATGTTCTTTCATCACCCATTACCCCGACGCTTTTTATAGCCGGCAATACTGCAAACGACTGCCATATCTTATTATAAAGCCCTGCTCTTTTTATTTCTTCTATTACTATTGAATCTGCTTTCTGAAGTATTTCAAGTCTTTTTCCTGTAACTTCACCTATGATCCTTATTGCAAGGCCAGGTCCGGGAAATGGCTGTCTTAAAACAATCTCTTCAGGTAAGCCAAGCTCTATCCCAAGCACTCTTACTTCATCTTTAAAAAGCATCCTTAAAGGTTCGATCAATTTAAGCTGCATATCCTCAGGCAGTCCGCCTACATTATGGTGTGATTTTATTTTTGCAGCATTTTTTGTACCGCTCTCAATTACATCGGAATATAAAGTCCCCTGAACCAAATAGTTTGCATCCTTTATTTTTTTTGCTTCTTCTTCAAATATTCTGATAAATTCAGTCCCGATTATTTTCCTTTTTTGTTCAGGTTCTGTAACACCTTTAAGTTTTGAAAGGAATCTGTCCTGCGCTTTTACCAAAACGAGATTGATTTTAAAGTTATCCTTGAAAGTTTTTTCAACCTGTTCGGTTTCCCCACTTCTAAGCATTCCGTGGTCAACAAAAATACATGTCAGCCTTTCCCCTACAGCCTTATTTACAAGTATTGCCGCCACCGATGAGTCAACCCCACCGCTTAATGCACATATTACCTTGCCACCGGCTGATTTTTCTTTAATCTCATTTACTTCTTTCTCAATTATGGAAACCGTTGTCCATATTGGAGAGCATTTGCAAATCTTGAATAAAAAATTCTTTAAGATATCCATTCCTGACGGCGTATGAATTACTTCAGGATGAAACTGGATACCATAAATTTTCTTAAACGGTTCTTCAATTCCGGCAATCGGCAGATTTGGCGTAGATGCTATTGTCCTGAAAAAAGGAGGAAGCAAATAAACACTATCTTTGTGGCTCATCCAGCATGTTTCAACAGACTGAAGCCCGTCAAATAAAAGCGAACTTGTATCAATATTAATTCTTGTTTTTCCATATTCATTAGTTCCGCTGTTAGTCACTTCACCATTCAACATATATGCTATGAGCTGCATCCCATAGCATATGCCAAGTACCGGAATATCAAGATTAAATAATTCCTTATCAACAATATAACCTATGTCTTTTGCAGTAATACTGGATGGCGAACCTGAAAGTATTATACCCTTTGGGTTTTTTGCTTTAATCTTTTCAATAGGCATATCATAAGAAACAAGTTCACTGAAAACCCGAAGCTCCCTTACGCGCCTGGCAATCAGTTGACTGTATTGTCCTCCGAAATCAAGAACAATTATATTTTCCATACTGTTTTTTCCCACTTGGTTTATTATTTTTCCAATTTAATAAAGTAAATATAATACAGAACCAATTCTAGCCCATTCCAACTTTTTGAGCCCGCTGCTCAACCTTGCCTTCTGTTTTTATTGCCGGAGCAATCATGACTTCTGCTTTTTGAAATTCTTTTATATTTTCATAGCCACATGTCGCCATGGAAGTTCTTAAAGCACCAAACAGGTTTAATGTTCCGTCATTTTCATGAGCAGGTCCGACAAGGATTTCTTTTAAAGTTGCGACGACTTCGGTTTTAATCCTTGTTCCTCTTGGCAGTTCGGGATGAAATGTTGCCATTCCCCAATGGTATCCTCTTCCGGGAGCCTCTTTTGCTTTTGAAATAGGGCTTCCGATCATTACAAGATCCGCTCCGCAAGCAACTGCCTTGGCAATATCTCCGCCTGTTCTCATACCTCCATCTGCAATTACAAAACAATATTTACCTGTTTCTTCAAGATGCCTTATTCTTGCTGCCGCTGCATCGGAAATTGCCGTAGCCATAGGAACACCTATGCCAAGAACCTGTCTTGTTGTACAAGCTGCCCCGGGACCTACACCTACAAGGACTCCGATAGCTCCTGTTCTCATAAGATGAAGAGCTGTAGAATAAGATGCCACTCCGCCAACTATTACGGGAACAGGGCATTCAGGAATAAACTTCTTTAAATCAAGCGGAACTGTTGTTTTGCTTACATGCTCGGCACTGACGACTGTTCCCTGAATCACCAGAATATCTAGCCCGGCCTCAACTGCGGTTTTATAATATTTTTCTACCCTTTGCGGTGTCAGAGAAGCACAGGCAATAACTCCTCCGGTTTTAATTTCTTTAATTCTTTTTGCAATCAATTCTTCTTTTATAGGCTCATTATATATTTCCTGCATTTTTCTCGTTGCTATGTCTTTTGAAAAACCGGCAATTCTTTCAAGCTGTTCATCGGCATTTTCATATCTGGTCTGCAGTCCTTCAAGATTAAGTACAGCCAGTCCACCAATTTTACCCATTTCAATGGCAAGCTTTACATCCACCACTCCATCCATTGCCGATGCCAGACATGGAATTTCAAATTTAAACTTATCTATTTGAACAGATATATCCACATCTTCCGGATCTCTTGTCCTTCTGCTTGGAACAATTGTAATTTCATCAAATCCATAAGCCTTTCGGCCCATTTTACCTTTTCCGATCTCTACTTCCATTTATTCCTCTTTCTCTTTTCTTAAAATTTTTTTCTCTTCACCCTTAAATAACCTTTTAATATTTTCTCTATGAGCAACTAATACTATTACTGACCAGATAGCTGCCGCTATTATTATATAATTATCATATTTGCAAACATAAAACATTATCGGATTTATTACAGCTGCAGTAATTGAACCAATCGACATCACCCTTGTTAAAAAAAATATGACAAGCACTGTTAAAACAATTATAACTGCCGGCAGGAGCCTTAAAATCAGATTTGCCCCTGAAAAGGGAAGAACACAACTTGCAATTATCATGCCGCCTACTGTCGATACACCTTTTCCACCCTTAAATTTCAAAAAAACAGGAAAAACATGGCCGATCAGCACAGAAACAGTTGTTATAATATATAAAATATAGCTTGCCGGGAAAAATAAATAAATAAGAAGTACCGGGATAAATCCCTTTAAAATATCCACAACTATCGTGAGAATACCCAGTCCCGGCCCAGCACTTCTTAAGACGTTGGTCCCCCCGACATTTCCGCTTCCGTAATTCCTTATGTCGCCTCCTTTACTGGCTTTATATATAATAAAAGCTGTCGGAAAAGAACCAAACGAATAAGCAAAAACCACAAGCAATATTTTATATAATAAATTTATAGCCATCAAACCTTAAAAATAAATAAAAAACATTTTGCCGTATGTTAAATTAAGATAAATATAAAAATAAAAGAAAAATTTATTTTTACTGCTTTATGTATATTTTAAGAAAAGTAAAAACAAAAAATTTAAAATAAATATTTTCCAACTTTATAAAACTTAAATTTTACTACAGTTTGGAAGTTTCTTCAATTTGAAAATACCATCTAAAAATCTGTTTCTTAAAAGAGTTAATTAAATTAAAAATTATGAAGATAAAAACAAATCTTAATTATTTTTCTTCAATTAAGCCTCTATTTAAAACATAATTATTTACAGCGAAAGCAAAACCGTTTCGGTCATTATCCGGGACAATGTAATCAGCAACTTTCTTTAAATCTTTCACGGAATTACCCATGGCAACACCAATACCGGCAAATTTAACAATTTCAAGATCGTTATTGCTGTCTCCTATTGCCAGCAATTCATCTTTTTTAATATTGTATATATCCATAATTTTTCTGACAGCTAAAAACTTATCTGCCTCACTATTAAGAACCAGAATAGAATGCGGACTACCTCTGACAATCTTGACTGATTTCGATTTAATCCTGTTTTTTAAATATTCTTCAAATCCATCATTTTCATAACCAGATATTGAAAACATTATAGCTCTTCCGGTAATTTCCTCTGATTCAAGATTTTGTGTTTTAACTATTTTATCTCCTGTATCGGTTATAATCTTTAAATATGGATGTTTATATTCATAGTATAAAAAACCGTCATCTGCCCCGATTGTAAGTCCCTTTTTCCATTCACGACAGCATTGGATGACTTCCCTGCTTATTTCAGACGGTATTGTCAATTTAAAAATTGTTTTCAAACAACCTTCCATTATGAGCGCTCCGGAGTACGAAACCTGTGGAACGGTTAGGTTCAGCATTTTAGCAAGTTTACATACAATCAGACAAGGTTTGGCACTGGTTATTACCACTTTCACTCCGGTATTGCAGCACCTGGCAATTGCTTTTTTATTCTCACTGCTTATTTTTGACTTTGAGTTAAAAAGAGTGCCGTCAAGATCTACGGCTAACATTTTTATCAATCTAAAACTCCTTGTTCTTCTGTTCAGTATCCTGAAAATCAGATTCTTTTAAATCATCGGTAACATCGATAAGAATATTGTTGCTGACGAGTCCTTCAATCATATTGCCGTAAAACTTATTTATAAGATTCCTGTCATCATTTTTTAAATTTACACCTTTGTCAAGTTTTATTGTTATAATATCTAAATAAGCAGCTAAAAGTATTTTTATATTTTCATTATATTGTTGTTTTGTTAAATAATCCTTCTTAAGAAATTTTTTCTGATTGTCAATCTCACTGCTCAAACTTCCTATTATTTCCGATATTTCCTTATCTAATGTTTTCTTGTATTTATTGTACTTGATATTTTCTTTTTCAATATTTTCCTTGATTAATGACTTTATCATCCCAATTTCATCTTCATGAATAAAAATACCCTTGAATATCAGAGGGAGGTTTTGAGACTGGTTATCATTTGAGGTCTTAACGAATATAATTTTTTCAAATATGGGGAAGTAATACTTTTGCTGTTTAAAATAAAGATCCTCACTTATTCGTGTACATTTACATTCTGTATCAGGCCCTATGATCAGTCTGATTCTGTTTTTAAAAAATATTGAACTTTTCAATTTTAATTTTTCAGGAGTGTTTACTTCACAAATCTCAAGGCTCATTTACTTAATCCTATGTTTTCTAAGATAATTTATAAGTTAATCATATTTACTGCTTCTTAAAATAAATCAAGTGCTTTATACGGTATTAATTTTTTTATAAAAAATTAATAAAAAAATATTTTTAAATCAACAAATATATTATAAAAACAAACAAAATTATACCTTCTTGTTCTGGCTGATATAGTTTTCAATTTCAGCTTTTAACGCAAGCAATTCTTCATCTTTATTAACAAGCCCGTTAATATTCTCAAGTTCTTTTTCTGCGACGGATAAGGCTTCTTCATAGCTTTCTTTAAGAATTAAAAAATCATTTACCTCATTATCTTCTATCTCCAGCCTGTCAAGATCATTATATTTGTCTTTTAATTCATTCTGTATAAGAACCAGGTCGGGAAGAATTTTTTCAATATTTGAATCATCAATAAATTTTTGAGTCTCTTTAAAAATACCGGACATAAAATAATATAATTTTTTATAAGCTTCCTTATATTCGTTTGTTGAGTTCAGATATTCTTCGGATTTTATATAATCCGAATTTATTTCCTTATTTTCCAAAGGTATTTTCATGAATTCCTCAGAAGTACTTAAAATACCCGATTTTAAACCTTCAAAATTCTTTACACTTACTTCCTCTATATATTCCCGGCATCTGTCTTCAATCTTATTTTTAAGTGATACAATTTCGGATTTGATATCTGCTTTTTTTGAGTCTGTCTCATCTTTTTCTTTTAATTTAAGTTCATAGCTTATAAGGTAATTCTCCAATTCCTCCTTTTTAATTCTGATAAAAGCTTTCTGAGATATGGACTGGAGCTCCACTTCCATATATTTCTTTTTATAGGTATCCTGAAAATTAACTATTAAAGGTTTAAGCTGCGCTATAATACTTTCTTTATCTTTAATTTCCTGGTTTATAAGCTCAAACTTTTTTTTAATTTCAATATACTGCTTATTTTCAAGCTTTGATTTTTCATCAAGAACCTTATCATAAGAATTTATAATGTTCTCAGATATTGAAAATCCCGGTATAGACTGGTCCAGCTTAATATTTGTCATACTGTTGAAATCATTGAATTTTTCTATCGTTTCATAAAATATGTTCATTTTTTAATATTTTTTATTATAAATTTTTAAACTCCGGTATTTATTAAAATAGTAATAACCATTTCTTTAATATACTTAAATAAACATATATTTATATATTTTTTTCAATAATCCGGTTTTAGCCTTGTTTTATTAAAAACTGCATTCCCCCCTTCTTCTTTTCAACTTAAAATAACCTTAATTTAAAATTATAAAATTAAATTGCATGAATTGACAATAGAATTAACAATAATATTATAAATAAAATAATTATTTTTTTATTAAAATAACC
>JAJFVM010000024.1 GCA_021371805.1 bacterium | reverse complement strand
TTTAGGTTGCAAATAAGATCAAAAATTATATACTTCTTTGAAGATAAATAAATGTCATATGCTGCATGGTTTTTCAAGATATAAACATTATTAAAACAAATTATTTATAAATATTTAAAAGTTGCAAAGGCGGTTTTAATGTCGAATCTTTCAAAGAATGAAATTAAAGAACTCACAAAACGTGCCTATAAATGCCGTAAGAACATTATAAAAATGATGCGTTTTGGTGAAGCTCATATCGGAGGTGCATTTTCAAGTCTTGATATACTTACGGTACTGTATAATAAGATATTAAATCATGATCCTAAAAATCCCAAATGGGCCGACAGAGACAGATTTGTACTATCTGCAGGGCATAAATGTATGGCGCTATATACAACCCTTGCAGATCAGGGATATTTTGAAGAAGAAATATTGTGGACTTACAATACCTTTAATTCAAGAGTTCCGATGCACCCTGATGAGAAGTCACTTCCAGGAGTTGAGTTTCCGACAGGTTCCCTGGGGCATGGACTGCCTGTCGCCCAGGGAATGGCACACGCCGGAAAGCTTGATAAAAAAAATTACAGGGTTTTTGTAATGCTCGGAGATGGCGAAAGCGCTGAAGGAAGTATATGGGAGGCTATAATGTCTGCAAGCCATCATAAACTGGATAACCTTGTTGTAATAGTTGACAGGAATGGTCTTCAGGTAAACGGAAAAACATCTGACATCATGAACTCAAACCCGCTGGAAGACAAATATCAAGCTTTCGGCTGGCAGACAAAAACAATAAACGGCCATGACATCGGACAGATTTACAGCGCACTTTCAAGCGTACCCTTTAAACCCGGCAGTCCGTCTGCAATTATCGCAGATACTATTAAATGCAAGGGGCTATATTTTGGGGAGGCCAAATATGAATTTCATCATTGGCATTTTAAAGATTCGGAAATCGATGATGCGATAGGAAATGTTGAGGGCTCATGCAGAGAGGAGATATGTAAACTTGGATAAATTAAATTCAGACAATCCAAAAATCGCGAATAATTATATTTATGACGATGCAAGAAAAATACTTGCCGAGTCACTTGTTGATTTAGGCAAGGCCAATAAGGATGTTGTATATGTTTCAATGGACTCCTCAGCCGGTGCATTTGGCGGTTCTTTCCAAAAAGCCTTTCCTGAAAGGCATTTTGAATTCGGCATAGCGGAACAGAACGGAATGGGCGAAGCTGCGGGGATGGCTATTTCAGGTAAGATTCCGGTCATTGCAGCATATGTGCCTTTTGTTTCTTATCGTCCTTTTGAACAGATCAGGGATGATGTCTGCAAAACAAAATTAAATGTTATTATCATAGGAAATAACAGCGGCTTTTCCGTAAGCGCATTAGGTCCGACTCATACGGTTCTGGAGGAAGTAGGTGTTTTAAGGTCACTACCCAATATGACCATATTATGTCCTGCTGACGGAGTCGAGTACGGACAGGTCCTGGAAGTTGCTTCAAAAATCGGCAGCCCTACTTATATAAGGGTTACAAGAATAAAATCAAAGAGAATTTTTGCCCAGGATCACAAGCTTATTTTTGGCAAAGCTGATATTATTAGACAAGGAAGCGATGTTACTTTAATTGCTGCCGGGACAATGGTTTCAAGATCTCTTGAAGCAGCTGCCGAACTTGATAAAAAGAATGTAAACGCTGAAGTTATAAGCATGAGTACAATCAAGCCATTAGATGAGGAAGCAGTTATAAAGTCTGCTGTAAAAACAGGTAAAGTTGTAAGTGTTGAGGAGCACTCAATATATAACGGCCTCGGCTCAGCTGTTGCTGAAGTTCTTGTTAAGAACTGCCCTGTTAAGATGAAATTTATCGGCACAGCTGATGAATATGCACCTGTTGGAACTTATGATGAGCTTATGGATTATTACGGTCTTACTCCACAGAAGATTGCGGACAAGGTTTTGGAATTTTATAAAAATTCTTAAGATATTATTATAAAATTTTATATAATATTATTATTTTTAAGTAGTTTTAAATTAAAAAGTTCTCGGTATTTTACTTGGTATTAATAAATTAAATAAATATTTATAAATATTATTTGTTGTATTTCTAAGGGGGATATTATGAAGATAGCTGTGGGATGCGATCATCAAGCGCTTGTAATCGAAATGAAAGAAGCATTAATTGAAGTTTTACAGGATAAAAAAATAGAGTATAAGGATTTCGGCGTATTTAAAACCGATCCTGTTGACTATCCGGATATAGCAAAAGTTGTAGTAAAGGAGGTCCAAAATGGAAATTTTGACAGAGGGGTTCTGGTTTGCGGAACAGGTATAGGTATGGCAATATGTGCCAATAAATTCGATGGAATCAGAGCAGCAGTTTGTCATGACCTGTATTCTACCCAAAGATCAATTCTTTCAAACAATTGCCAGGTGCTTACCATGGGAGCACTGGTTATAGGGAAAAATACTGCTCAGGAGCTTCTGAAAGTCTGGCTTGATCTTGAATTCAAGGGAGGTCCTTCTGCAAAAAAAGTAGAAAAAATAATGGAGCTTGAAAAATTATAATATTAAAAAAATTAATATTCAAAAGTACTAATAACCTGCAAGGTCGGAGCGCTACGCACTTCAGTGTGTTGGCATCTATAGGTTATTAAAAATTTAGAAATTATAAAAAATATAAGTTAAAAATGGCATATGATTTTAAATTAATGGTGAAAGTCTCGACTTTATACTATAAAGACGGATTAACCCAGGACGATATTTCAAAAAAATTAAAAATATCAAAATACCAGGTAAACAGGATCTTAAAAAGGGCTGTTGAAACCGGTATTGTACAGATTTCGATAAATGATTCACTTACGCATATTACGGAATATGAAGAAAAGCTTGAAAAGCAGTTCAACTTAAAGAGAGCAATTGTTGTTGATAATTCCGGCCTGTCAGATAAGGAATTAAAAGCTAAAATGGGTCAGGCCGCCTCAAATTACCTTCTTGAAATTATTAAAAACAATGACATTATAGGTGTGGCCTGGGGTACGACCATAAACGAAGTAATCAATCATCTGCCGAACAAAATAAATAAGAACGTTGAAGTAGTCCAGGTGACGGGAGGAGTACATCAGCTGTCTGTCAATCTCAACTGTCAGGATATTGCAAGAAGGCTGGCTGCAATATATGGTGTTGAACCCCATTTAATTTATGCTCCTGCTATTGTTGAATCATCCAAATTGCGTGATTTATTGTTAAATGAACTTTCGATAAAGGAAACATTTAAATTTTTCAGTAAGATAAATATAGCTCTTGTTGGGATTGGATCCATATTTCCTAAAGTTATATCATCCTTTATTGAAACCGGCAGTTTTAGTCAAGATGATCTTGAAAAACTTAAGCTTCATAAAGCTGTGGGGGATGTCTTTTCGCATTTCTTTGATATTAACGGAAGGATAAGCGATTCCGATATAGACAGCAGGATGATTGCAATCTCTACAGATGATCTGTTTAAAATACCTTATTCTATCGGAGTTGCAGGAGGAGAAGCGAAAGCCGAAGCAATTCTGGGAGCTATGAGGGGAAAATATATAAACATTTTAGTCACCGATAGTAAAGCAGCTGCAAAAATATTAAAATTGGCAAAATAAGAAGTCTGTCTTTTTTAAATAACCGGGTAGTCCGTTAGGTGGATTTCTACAGTTAAGTTTTTATTGCAAGATTGCAATTATTTGCGGAAAATAAAAAAACTGTTATAATACGTTTTAATTTCTAAGAGCATTTTTAATTTTAAAAATACATTCTAAAGAAAAATTAATAAATTATACTGGAAGGTGTGTTTTATGGAAAAGCTGTCAAAAGAACTACAGGTCCTGATGCTTAAAAAGCTTATTGAAATCAGGAGATTTGAAGAAAGAACCGTTCAATATTATCAGCGTTCTAAAATATGGGGGTATCTGCATCCATATATAGGAGAAGAAGCAGTTGCTGTAGGAGCCTGCACGGCAATAAAAAAAGAAGATTACATCATTTCAACTCACAGAGGTCATGGACATGCAATTGCCAAGGGTGCTGATTTAAATAAAATGATGGCTGAGCTTTTTGGGAAGGCTACTGGCTATTGCAAAGGCAGAGGTGGTTCGATGCATATAGCAGATACTGAACTGGGAATGCTTGGTGCTAATGGAATAGTCGGCGGAGGAATACCGATTTCCGTTGGTGCGGGTCTAAGCTGCAAAATGGAAAATAAAGGCAGAGTCATTTTATGTTTCTTTGGTGACGGAGCTGCAAATAACGGAGTATTTCATGAATCAGTTAATATGTCTGCCATGTTTAAACTGCCCGTAATTTATATTTGTGAGAATAATTTATACGCAATTTCGATGTGTTCCAGAGATTCTGTAGCAGGCAACGATATAGCAGGAAGGGCAAAAGGTTATGGAATACCGGGGTATAAGGTAGATGGCAGTGATGTTATTGAAGTATTTGAGACGGTTGAAAAAGCTGTAGATTATGCAAGAAAAGGAAATGGGCCTTCCCTTATCGAGGCTTCAACATATATATTTCTCGGACATCATCCGAATGATCCTGCTGCTTACAGGCCAAAAGGAGAGGCTGAGCATGAAAAAAGCAAAAGAGACTGCCTGACAAATTTTAAGACCAAACTTATAAATGAAAAAATAATAACTGAGGCACAAATTGATGAAATTGAAAAAGATACCGAAAAAAGAATAGATGCAGCTGTTGAGTTTGCGGAATCCAGCCCGGAACCAGAACTTGAAAAGTTTTTAAGTGAAGTAATGAGTTAAAAAGCAATAAGCTTATAATTATGAAAATTTTAGAAGCACAAACTAAAAAAAAATTTAAATATTGAAAGGAAGTCAATATGAGAGAACTTGACTATAGAGATGCCATAAAAGAAGCCTGCATAGAGGAAATGGATAGAGATCCGAGGGTATTTTTAATTGGTGAAGATATCGGTGTTTACGGGGGAGCTTTCAGAGCTTACAGCGGCCTTCTCGACAAATATGGTCCCGAAAGAGTTATCAATACCCCAATATCCGAACAGGCAATACTTGGAGGTGCAATAGGAGCTGCCCTGACAGGTTACAGACCTGTTGCTGAAATAATGTTTATAGATTTTTGTACTCTTGCTATGGATCAGATAGTGAATCAGGCGGCTAAGATTAAATACATGACAGGCGATGCACTGAATGTCCCGATGGTTTTAAGAACTCAGGGCGGGGCAGGAAGGGGAATAGCTGCACAGCATTCTCAAAGCTTGGAAGCATGGTTTTATCATATTCCCGGGCTTAAAGTTGTAATGCCTGCAACATCTTATGATGTTAAAGGACTTTTGAAAACTGCAATCAGAGATAACGACCCCGTTGTTTTTATCGAGCATAAGATGATTTATTTAAACAAAGGTCCGGTTCCTGAAGAAGAATACACGATTCCTTTTGGTGTTGCCGACATTAAAAGAGAAGGTAAGGATGTAACTATATTTGCTTACTCAAACATGCTTTTCAAAGCTCTTGAAGCAGCCGATGATCTTGCAAAAGAAGGTATAAGCTGTGAAGTTTTTGACCCCAGAACCCTGGTTCCTCTGGATATAGATGCCCTCATAAATTCTGTTAAAAAAACAAACAAGCTTGTTGTTGTTTCAGAAGCGGCAGAAAGAGGAAGTATTGCATCGGATATCATGGCAATAGTAAATGATAAGGCGTTTGATTATCTTGACGGCCCGATAAAAAGAGTATGCGGATTAAATTCTGCCATTCCTTATAATTCAAAGCTAGAGCAGGCTTGTATCCCGCATAAGGAATCAATAATAAAAGCCGTTAAGGAAATTATATAACTTTAAAAAAAATTAAATTAAACAAGAAAGATAGGTAGATTAAATTATGCAAGATTATAAACAATCAGCTATACAAAGGCTCTCAGATACTTCAGAGAGTATGGAAGTATGGTGGGATTCATCACCATTAATATTTAAATCCTGGGCTAAAAAAATTGTTGACAGTACCGATGATGACTACAAAGAAACTATGAAAAAACAGCTTGACAGGTTGTTTAACACTGACAAGCCGGCTGACACAGTATTTGATGGTGTTACGACTAACCCAAGACTTACAAGTAATGTCCTAAATCTTATATCGGAAGAGGTAAACCCTACAGTTGACAGACTGATAAAAGAAAATCCTGCCAAAACAAATTATGAGATTGCATGGGAAGTATATAAGGCAATTACCAAACAGGGTGCAAAGCTTTACATGCCCTTATTTGAAAAATCAAAATATAAAAAGGGATATGTGAGTGCACAGGTTGATCCTAACCAGATAACAAATACAAAAGAAATGCTGCGTCAGGCCTTAGAGCTTAAAAATCTTGGCGATAATATAATGATAAAATGTCCTGGTTCAAAAGAAGGAATATTTGCAATACAGATACTTACATCACTTGGTATTCCTACCAACTCAACACTTGTATTTGATGTACCTCAAGCCATAGCAGTTGCCGAAGCTGTTAAGTCAGGACTGGCTCTTGGCAAAAGCAAAAACGTTGACTATACAAAATGGCGTTCCGTTATTACCATAATGCTTGCAAGGTTTGAAGACAGGGAGCAGTTTGGCCAGAGCGCACAATCAGTAGGCCTTGAACTGACAGCGGAACTTAAAAGATGGTCTGGAATTGCTATAGCTAAAAAAGCACTTGCTATATTAAATGATCCTGCAAACGGTTACAGCTCAAAGCTTCTTTTATGCTCAACAAGAATAGGACCTACTCCAGATGTAGTTTATCATATTGAAAAGATAGCAGGAGCTGATATGGTATTTACAATAAATCCGGAGATGATTGCAGACTTTAACAAGCTGTATCGCAACAAAGATATTGAAAGCAGATGGGAAGAACCGGTCCCTGAAGATATAATGAACAAACTTCTTAAAATACCTTATTTTATAGAAGGATATGATGTAAACGGAATCAAGGATGATGACTTTGTAGCTCAGCCTGCATTCCAGTATACCGCAAATGAATTTTTAAATTCCATGAAATTCATTGAAGATTATGTGACAGGAAGGAAAAAAGCTGTACAGTAAGTTTTGATGTTAAATCTATTAAATATTTTCAAAAAACCGTTTTTATTTTAAAAGATTTATAATATAATCTCTAAGTATAGATGTAAAAACGATTTTTTAATATTTCTACGTTAAATTTTAATATTTTTTAGATATTTTTTTATTTCCTATCTATCCGAAATGGTATACTCAAAAAAGAAAAGACAAATATCTGTTTCGATAAAGGATATTGCAAATGAAGCTGGAGTTGCTATTTCTACTGTATCAAATGTAATAAACAAGACAAGATATGTAACTCCGCAAACAAAAGAAAGAGTTATAGAATCTATTGAAAAACTAGACTACAGACCAAATATCATAGCCAGAGGATTAAGAATTCACAGTACGAATACAGTTGCAGTAATTGTTCCTGATATAAGCTCTTCCTTCTTTTCCCAGGTCCTTGATGGTATTGAAGAAGTTGCCCGAAAAAGAAATTATACTTTGATACTTGGATGTACTTCTTTTGACTATAATGAAGAAAAAAGAATTACAAATATTTTACTTAATTCATTTATAGATGGGTTTATTTTTTTTTCAGGATTTGATAATTACGAATTAATCAAAAAAATTTACGATAAAAATGTTCCTGTTATATCACTTGATAAGGATCTTGGGGATTGCAATATTCCTACTGTTGTTATTGACAATTTTGCTGCAGTTGAATCCAGCGTAGACTATCTTTGTAAATTCGGCCATAAAAAAATAGGTTATATTTCTTTCACTTATGATAAGCAAACAACTGTAAGAAAGCGTTTTGAAGGATATTTAAGTGGTCTAGCTAAAAATAATCTTGAATATGACCCTGATTTTGTTTTAATAAGTCCCCAAATGAGACTTCATGAAACTACCTTTACGTATGAAACAGTAAAAAATTTTTTAAAAAAAGGTAAAATTCCAACAGCTTTTCTTACTGTTGCAGATGTTTTTGCTTTTGGATTAATAAGAGCATTAAAAGATGAAGGCTTTAATGTGCCCAAAGATGTTTCTGTAATGGGATTTGATAATATTTTATTTTGTCAGTTTACTGATCCTCTACTTACAACAGTAAAACAGCCAAAAAATCTTATGGGAAATATTGCAATGAATTTGCTTTTAGATATTATTGAAGGCAAGGAAATTAGTAGTAAGAAAATAATAATACCAACAACAATTATAGAACGCAAATCAGTTGCTTTTGCTAAAAAGCAATAATAGTAAGGGTAATTAGTTTTATACTTGCCAAATATTAAAGGGGGAATTTAATTGTCAGAAAAAGCATTGAA
>JAJFVM010000015.1 GCA_021371805.1 bacterium | reverse complement strand
CTGAAATTCAAGAAATGCGGTCTGCTCATCTGGTATAATAACATATTTTGCACCGTCGAGATAAGCTTTCCTGCCATAATAATCATCGTTTCTTACAAGGTCGACATACTGGTCATGTTCCCATTTGACAAATTTAAAGGGTCCTGTTCCATCCGGCATTTCTCCTGCTTTATCTCCGGCTTTTTCGATGCTTTCCTTGTTTACAGGATAGAAAGCAACGTGACCTAAAGTATTAATAAAGTCCGCATAAGGATATTTTAAAGTAACCTGCAAAGTATAGTCATCAAGCGCCTTAACGCCTGTAAATTCTTTGGAACTGCCGTCCTGGCACTCGTCATATCCGACTATTGGTGAAAAGTGGTAAGCCAGAGCCATGGCATTATCCTTAAGGACAGCTCTTGTCCAGGAATAAACAAAATCTTCCGCCGTCAACTCTTTACCGCTGTGGAATTTAACCCCTTTCTTAATGTAGAAAGTATAAGTAAGACCATCATCACTTACCTCATATTTTTCACATAGTACAGGGATTGTTTCAAGAGTCTTAGGATCATAGGTAAATAAACCATCCCAAATTTGTCTGACTATCTGGATTCCTTCACTTTCATAAGCATTTGGCGGATCTAATGAAACAGGTTCATTTATGTGCAGCCTCATAGTCCCGCCTGTTTTTGGCTGGTTTGCCGCTGTTGTAGTACTTTCTTCTCCGGCTTGAGTTGTTTCTCCTGCTGAAGTTTCAGCAGCTGCAGTACTTTCAGCAGCAGTTGTAGAAGTTTCTGCCTTAGGCTTGCAGCCTATAAACAATGTTACCACTAAAGTACAAATTACTGCGAAGGCAAGCAATGCAAACAAAGTTTTTTTATTACGCATTTATTCATTCCTCCTTTTATATATTGACAAATTTGTTATTTCTATTATTCATTCTGCCAATATCATTTTTTAAAATTAACAAATTACATTCTTTAAAAATTAAACATAAGAAAATTATAAGAATAAAAAAGTAAGAAAATATTATTGAAAAATAAAAAGTAAAATTGACGTTATTCCGAAGACAATACCCAGGATGATAGTTATTCTGTCAAGGTTTTTCTCAACAATACCAGATCCGTCAAAGGTTTCAACCATACCTGAAAATAAGCCGGATATTCCTCCACCCTTTCCCGAATGAAGCAATATTAATAAAATTATACCCAGACAGACTAAAATATGAACCCAAAAAAGAACATTCAGAAATATTGAACCCATAAAAAATCCTTCTCTATGATTTTATTTGCAATATTTATTAAACAATCATAAAAATCATTTAAGCTTTTAAGTAAGATATTATAGCAAAAAATAACAAATTTAAATAATAAAATATATTTAAAACGTATTTTACTTCTTTTTTGTCTGAATTGATATTTTTTAATTAAAAAATCAATTCAAGACATACTTTGTATTAAATTCAAATAGACAGCAACGAATTTCCTGTCATTTCAACCGGTTTCTTTATGCCGAAAATTTCCAGGATAGTCGGGGCAATGTCTCCCAATTTCAAATTTTCATAATCGGTCCGGATTTTACCGTAATTCTCATCGCAGATTATAAATGGTACCTGTGATGTTGTATGCGCCGTAACAATATTTTTTGTAATGGAGCAGATCATTTCTTCAGCATTGCCGTGATCTGCAGTAATCAATGCAAGCCCTCCTACGTAAATTAAAGCATTAACAATCAGACCTACGCATGAATCAACAGCTTCAACTGCCGTTATGGCAGAGTCCATATAACCTGAATGCCCTACCATATCAGCATTTGCAAAATTGAGTACAATAAAATCGTAAATATCCTCATTAATCTTTTCAATTACTTTTTCAGTTACTTCATAGGCGCTCATCTGAGGTCGTAAATCATATGTTTTTACTGAAGCAGTCGGAATCAATATTCTATCCTCATTTTTAAACGGCTCTTCTATCCCTCCGTTAAAGAAAAATGAGACATGGGGGTACTTATCGGTTTCGGAAATTCTTAACTGTCTTAATCCGTTTTTTGACAATACTTCACCCAATGTATTTTTTACCCTTTCCTGAGGAAATGCTACGGGAGCATCAAACCTGTCATCATAATTAGTCATACACACAAAAAAAGTTTTGGGCACCCCTCCTGCCCTGTCAAAATAATTAAAATCTTTTGAGATAAAAGCACTGGTAAGCTGTCTTGTCCTGTCAGGACGGAAATTAAAGAAAATAACAGAATCCTTATCTTTTATTTTTGAATCCTGGTCATTTTTTACTTTAATAGAGCAAGGTTCAATAAATTCGTCTGAAACTCCCTTATCGTAAAAGTAGTTTATGGCTTCTGTCGAGTCATTGAATTTTTCTCCCACTCCTTTTACCAGCAAATCATATGTTTTTTTTGTCCTGTCCCATTTATTGTCTCTGTCAAGAGAATAATATCTTCCGCTTAACGTTGCGATTTCACCGGCACCTATGTCTTTTAGCAGACCTTCGATATCATTAATATAGTTTCTTGCACTCATTGGGAAAACATCTCTTCCATCAAGAAAGGCATGGATATAAAACTGCTTTATTCCATTCTCTGCTGCCATTCTTACAAGTGCTTTCAGATGATCGATATGACTGTGAACCCCTCCGTCAGATAAACACCCCATAAAATGAAGCGTACTGCTGTTTTTTTTAACATTCTCAAAAGCTTTTAAAAAAACTTTATTCTTAAAGAAATCTCCGTTGTTTATCGCAGCAGTTATTTTTGTATAATCCTGCAATACTATCCTTCCTGCTCCTATATTAAGATGTCCGACTTCCGAATTACCCATTTGTCCTTCAGGAAGCCCTACCATTGTCCCTGAAGCATTAAGCTTTGTATTAGGATAAAACCTGCTGTAATAATCCATGTTTGAGGTCAATGCCTGATAGATTGCATTGCCTCTCTTTCTTTCTGAAATCCCCCATCCGTCCATTATTATTAGACAAACAGGTTTTTTTATATTTCTTTTACTCATCTGAACAATTATTATTACTAAATATTTAATAAAATTCTTAATTATCTATAAAATTTACATAAAATAAAAATTCCTGATGCAATTAAAATTTTTGTTTATCAGCCGGTAAAGCCTTTGCGACTATTCCCGGATTTATTTCCAGCTCTTAATCAACGAAATTCCGGTCATTTCATCAGGTTTGCTGATGTTCAAAAGTTCAAGTATCGTAGGAGCAATATCGCATAATTTAGGATTTTGCTCTTCATCTATAAGTTCTTCTACATTATCATCGCATAATATAAAAGGAACTTTTGAGATAGTATGGGCCGTCATCGGACATTGCATTTCAGTATTAATCATTTCTTCGGCATTGCCATGGTCTGCCGTTATTATTGCAATTCCTCCCTGCTCATTAACCTTTTCAACAATCCTGCCAACACATTTGTCTACTGTTTCAATTGCTTTTACGGCCGGTTCAAAAAATCCGGTATGAGCTACCATGTCGGGATTGGCAAAATTAACAATAACCAGCTGGTAAATATCTTCCGTAATTTTCTCAATCAGCTTGTCGGCAACTTCAAAAGCACTCATTTCCGGTTTTAAATTATAAGTAGATACTTTTGGCGATTGTATAAGTATTCTATCTTCCCCGGGATTTGGTTTTTCAATTCCGCCATTGAAAAAAAAGGTAACATGAGCATATTTTTCCGTTTCGGCAATTCTTAACTGTCGTAAATTGTTTTTAGAAACCACTTCTCCTAAAGTATTTACAACATCTCTTGGAGGATATGCTACATAGACACCCGGAATGCCGTTAAATTTTATGTCATATTCTGTCATACACACAAAAACAAGATTTTCAGGAACCGCACTTTCTCTGTCAAATTCATCGAAATCCTTATAAATAAACGTCCTTGTAATCTCTCTTGCCCTATCAGGCCTGAAATTAAAAAATATTATGGAATCATTTGATTTTATCCTTGCATCACCTTCGTTTTTAACTGAAACACATGCAGGAACCACGAATTCATCGTCCGTGTTATTATTGTAAGAGTTTTCAATAAGTACTTTTATGTCATTAAAATGCTCTCCGCTGCGATATACGAGATTTTCATAAGCTCTTTTAACCCTCTCCCATCTGTTGTCTCTATCCATTGCATAATATCTTCCGCTTATCGTTGCAATTTCACCATACCCTGATTTATCCATATATTTTTTAATTTCCTCAAGATATATAATTGCACTTCTTGGAAGAACATCTCTTCCGTCAAGAAAAGCGTGTATAAATAATTTTTTTACGTCATTTGACGCTGCAAGATCTATAAGAGCTTTTAAGTGACTGATATGACTATGCACTCCTCCGTCTGATAGAAGCCCCATTAAATGCAGTGAAGAATTATTTTTTTTCGCATTCTGTATTGCTGCTAAAAAAGCTTCTTTTGAAAAAAATTTTCCATTTTCAATTGAAAGTGATATTTTCGTCAGCTCCTGATAAACTATTCTTCCTGCCCCTATGTTAAGGTGTCCGACCTCTGAATTACCCATTTGTCCTTCAGGAAGCCCTACGGCAAGACCTGAGGCCAGTAATGCAGTATTAGGATAATTTTTAACATATTTATCCATATTTGGTTTATCTGCGGCATATATTGCATTGCCCTTTATGCCGGCAGAAATTCCCCAGCCATCCAGAATAATAAGACAAACAGGATACCTTACTTTTTTATTGAAACTTTCCATTAATTGTACCTTAACTTTGTTTTAAATCTATTTTAATAATTTATAATAGCTAAAAAATCATCAACTTTAATGCTTGCCCCCCCGACAAGAGCGCCGTCAATATCAGGCATAGCCATAAGTTCTTTTATATTTGACGGTTTCACGCTGCCGCCATATTGTATTATTAAATTTTCCGAAATACCGTTATCATATATCTTTCTGATTTCACCTCTGATGGCTTTACACATTTCATTTGCATCCTGGGGAGTTGCATTTTTTCCTGTGCCTATGGCCCATATAGGTTCATATGCAATAGTAAGACTGCTTACCTCACTTTTGGATATATCTTTAAGATCTTTTCTTATCTGATTTAAAGTATAACTTACTGCATTACCCTCTTCTCTGATTTTTAAGGTCTCGCCAACACAAAGTATAGGCTTGATTTCATGTTTTAATGCAGCTTTTATTTTATTGTTTACAGATTCATCTGTTTCTCCAAAAAGTTCTCTTCTTTCGCTGTGTCCTATTATTACATACTCTATTCCAAGAGATTTTAGCATACCCGGTGAAACTTCTCCAGTATATGCTCCGCTTTCCTCAAAGTACATATTTTGAGCACCAACCATTATTTTAAAACCTTCATTCTTTGCTATTTCGTCTTCAACAACAATCACTGCGCTTCTAAGAGAGGTAAAAGGCGGGCAAATTGCAATTTTAATATTATTCCTGTTCTCAAACTTAAAACTCATATCCTGGATAAATTTAATAGCTTCATTGTTATTTAAATTCATTTTCCAGTTACCTGCAATAAATGGTATCCTCATGTTCTTATCTCCTGACAAATTGAAATTTTAATGATATTTTACTTAAATTTAAATTAAAAATATAGAAATTGCTTAGAATGAAATAATAATAAACCTGGCTGGAATTAATTAAAAAGTCAATATTCCAACCAGGTTTACAATTTTTTTTAAAAACATTATTTATCAAGTAACGCAGCTACACCTGGAAGTTCCTTGCCCTCAAGAAGCTCCATTGAAGCTCCGCCTCCGCTTGATACATGGAAGAACTTGTCGGTCAGTCCGAATTTTTTAAGTGCCGCCAGAGTATCTCCTCCGCCTGCCACGGTTTTTGCTTTGCTGTTTGCTATTGCAGCAGCAACTCTTTTTGTTCCGTTTTCAAATTCCTTGTTTTCAAAAAATCCCACCGGACCATTCCAGAAAATAGTTTTTGCTTTTGCAATTTCGGCTTCGTATAAAGCAAGGGTTTTTTCACCCATATCAAAACCTTCGAAATCTGCAGGTATACTGTCGGCAGAAACAGTCTTTTTATCTTTTATGCTGCCGTCGGCTTCCATTTTACCGACAACTACATCAACGGGAATGATAAAATTTACTTTATCTGTCAAAGCAGCTTTCATCGATTCTTTTGCAAATTTTATCTGGTTCTCATATTCAGCCGGATCTTCTGCATGGATTGATTTGCCGATTTCATATCCCTTTGATTTTAAAAATGTATAGCTCATGCCGCCGCCGATAATAATACTGTTTACCTTTCTTAAAAAATTTTGGATCACCATTATCTTGTCGGCTACTTTTGCTCCTCCAAGTATCGCAAGAAACGGTTTTTCCGGTTCCTCAAGTATTGAAGTTAAAACTTCAACTTCTCTTTTAAGAAGCAGTCCTGCAACTGCCGGAAGAAACTGTGTAACTCCGACGGTTGAAGAATGAGCTCTGTGAGATGCTCCGAAAGCATCATCAACATAAACATCGGCCAGAGAAGCAAGTTCCTTTGCAAAATCCAGATTATTTTTTGTTTCCCCTGCATTGAATCGTACATTCTCGAGCATTACGATTTCACCGTTTTTCATTTTATTATTAATGTAATCCTTTATATCTTCGGATATGACTTCATCAAATTTCCTGACAGGTTTATTGATTAACTTCTCAAGTTCTTTTGCGGTAGGAGTCAGTCTGTATTTATCTACGATTTCACCTTTTGGTCTTCCCAGATGAGACATTAAAATAATTTTTGCATTTTTTTCAAGCAGGTAATTAATAGTTGGAAGTGAAAGTCTTATTCTTGAATTGTCTGTTACATTTAAATTTGCATCAAGAGGGACATTGTAATCGACTCTCACAAGTACTTTTTTACTTTTTAAATCAATATCTTCGATTGTTTTTTTATTAAACATGATTTTCACCTTAAGTATTTTTGATATTTTCAGGTAACCGGAAAATTAAAATCCCGGTTACCTGAAATAAAGAAAAGAATACGAACTATCTGACTATATATTTTACAAGTTCCTGCACTCGGGTTGAATAACCCCATTCATTATCATACCATGAAAGAACTTTAACCATATTGCCTAACTTCATTGTGCTGAGAGAGTCAAAAATTGAAGAATACGGGCTGGCAACTATATCAGTAGAAACTATAGGATCTTCACAATACTGCAATATACCCTTCATCTTCTTAGATTGGGAAGCAGCTTTCATTGCGGCATTGATTTCCCCGACAGAAACATCTTTATTTAATTCGGCAACCAGATCAACAATTGAACCAACAGGAGTAGGAACCCTGAGAGAAATTCCGTCAAGTTTGCCTGTTAACTCAGGAATAACCAATCCCAGTGCACTCGCAGCACCCGTAGATGTGGGAATGATGTTTAATGCAGCAGCTCTTGCTCTTCTCATATCTGAATGAGGAAAGTCAACTATTTTCTGATCATTGGTATAAGAATGCACTGTAGTCATGAAACCAACCTTGATGCCGAAATTATCCTGCAGCACTTTTGCTATAGGAGCAAGACAATTTGTTGTACAGGATGCATTTGAGATTATATTATGTTTTGACTTATCATACACCTCTTCATTTACGCCTAAAACTATTGTGGCATCTGCTCCGTTGCCCTTCATTGGAACCGTAACAATAACTTTCCTGGCACCTGCATTAATGTGTTTCTGAACTTCTTCTTTTTTTCTGAATTTACCTGTTGATTCAATACAAACTTCAACACCTTTATCTTTCCATGGAAGTTCCGCAGGATCTTTAAACATAGTAACAGGAATCTTTTTACCGTCGATTGAAATGAAATCATCACCGGCATTGATTTCATTTTCCAATGGACCGTAAATTGAATCATACTTTAATAACAAAGCCAGTGTTTTTGCGTCTGCCAGGTCATTTATCGCAACAACGTCAATGTCCTTATTTTTGTCGTATTTTAAGATTGCTCTTAAAGTAATTCTTCCGATTCTTCCAAAACCATTAATTCCGACTTTTATAGCCATTTTTTCCTCCCTAATAAGAAATAATGTTTATTTTTAAATGTAATTCTTTTTTCTTTCCGCTCACGGTTATATTTATTACCGATAAACTGAAACATTGTAACAAATTTATAACAATTTATAAATAGAAAAAATAAAAAAATTACTTATTATTCCAAACAATCATTTTATAATAAAACAACTGGAAAAACATAAATTCGTAACTGCAATTAAATATTAACAAGAACACCAAATTATATAAAATCGGAACATTTAAAACAATAAAATTTTATGCTTTTTTTATGTCTCTATGTAAAAGCTTTACCGAGTAGCGTCTGACTTTCAGATATTCGAAAATTCGTTCCGCTATTACAACTGACCTATGTCTCCCGCCGGTACAGCCTATTCCGATGCCCAGATAGCTCTTGCCTTCCTCAATATAATTCGGAATTAAAAAATCAAGCAGTTTTTCAAATATCATTAAAAATTCTTTTGTTTCTTCCCTATTTAAAACATAATGAATGACTTCCTTGTCTTCTCCGCTTAGATCTTTTAAATTTTCATCATAAAAAGGATTCGGTAAAAATCTTACATCCATTATAATATCCACATTCTGAGGAATTCCGTATTTATATCCAAATGAAATAATTGACATCTGAATCTGGCTTTTCCTTTCAGTTTCGCTCATCAAATTATCGGTTATCGCTATTCTTAGTTCTTTTGGAGAAAGAAGTGTCGTATCAATTATAAAATCGGAAATTTCACGCAGGTTATGCATTTTTTCAATTTCCTTTTCAATTCCCAGGTCAAGATTTCCGTCTTCAACCAATGGATGCTTTCTTCTTGTAAGCGAGAATCTTTTTATCAAGACACTTTTTGAAGCTTCAAGAAATAAAATTTTATAGCTTACCCCAAGCTCTTTTATTTTTTCCAAAGTTTTATAAATCTCATCAAAGAAGTATCCGCTTCTTAAATCAATTGCCAACGCAATTTTATCAATTTTTTTATTACTGCCGGAAAAAGAATCTATCAGGCTTAATATTAATTGTGCCGGCAGATTGTCAATGCAGTAATACCCGGCATCTTCAAAATATTTTAAAGCTTCGCTTTTCCCCGCTCCTGATAATCCCGTAATAATTACCAGCTTAATTTTATATTTTTCCTTCATAGCAAATAAATTAAATTATGATGTTAAATATTAACTAAATTTTATAATTTAAATTTTATCTTAAAAAAGGATTAGATTAAATAAAAAAAATTATTCTTTAAAACCATTATCTTTTTTATCATTTTTTTTTTCATAAAGAAAAATTTTAGTTAAAACTACCGTAATTATACTTATCAATAATGAACTCCAAATATAACTCGGGAAACCTGAAATTTTAAAACCATCCAAAAAATAATCAACAATCCAGAGCATCGCGGCATTTATGATTATATTAAATAAACCTAAAGTTAAAAAATTTATCGGCATAGTCAGAAACCGAACCAGCGGTTTTATAATCAAGTTCACAATTCCAAGAAAAAGCCCGGCTAAAAACGCTATCTGGACACGTTTTATTACCGTTGAGCCGGATATTTCAATAAACGGCAGGAAATAAGATACTATTGCTATTGCAAATGTTGTTAAAACCCACCTTAATAATATTTTCAGAAATCCCATACCCGTTCACTTGTGAAATATATTATAAATATTTTTTGCATCTTTATATGTCAGACCTTTTATATCAGCTAAGTCTTCAACAGTGAGATTTTTAAGATCATCCAGCGAATTGGATTTTTCATAAATATACTGTTTTTTCTTTTCCCCAATGCCCTTTATGTTATCCAGAAATGAAAGAGTCATATTCTTATCCCTCAGTTTTTTATGAAATTCAACGGCAAACCTGTGTGTTTCGTCCCTTATCTTAATTATTAATCTCATGAAATTTTCACTTTTGTCAAACAAAATTCCATTCTTAAAATTATCGCTGAAAATAACTTCTTCTTTTTTAGCAAGGCTGATTAAATCTATTTTTTCAGCTAACCCAGCTTCGAGCAATGCATCTTTTACAGCATTTAGCTGTCCTTTCCCCCCGTCTGCTATTATTAAATCCGGTTTTTGATAAAAACTGTCTTCAATTTCTATACCGGAACTCTTTAAATAATTTAATCTCCTTTTTAATATTTCATTCATCATCTTAAAATCATCCTGCCCGCTGACATTTCTTATCTTAAAATGTCTGTAATCACTTTTTGATGGCTTACCGTCTATAAAAACCACCATTGAACCAACCGGAAATGATTCTTTAAGATTGGAAATATCGTAACATTCGATTCTTCTTGGTATATTATTTAATTTTAAGGCGTTTTTTAAATCCATTACATCGCTAAATACCTTATCGAAGTTCAGCTGTTTTTCAAATTTTTTCTTTTCGATAAACAAATTGCAGTTTCGTACTGCCATATCAATTATTCTTTTATTTTCCGCAGTTTTAGGAACCTTTATCTCTACCTTTTTATCTTTCATCTTTTTAAAATATTTTGAGATTGTATCAGCATCTTCAATTTCAAAAGGGATATATATGATTGACGGCATGTTATTTATATCCTCGTAATATTTTATTAAAAAATCAGATAATATTTCTTCAAGATTCTCATTGCCCGAATTTGTGATTGTAACGTTGTTAAACCCTGCAAATTCACCATGCCTGTACATGAATATGCTTAAAGCAGCCAGGTTTTCAGTTTGGGTAATTCCAATAAAATCCCAGGCATTTTCACTGCTTATATATACTTTTTGTTCATTATATATCTGTTCTATAAGATCGATCTTGTTTTTTATTTCAGCGGCTTTTTCATATTCCATTTTATTTGAAAACATATTCATTTCACCTGTTAAATCTTTGATTATACTTTTATCTTTCCCCTTTAAAAAAAGAATTATATAACTTATGTTTTTTCTATATTCACTGGCGGTGATTTCATTAATACATGGACCCGAGCATAATTTCATATGAAAATTAAGGCATGGTTTATTTCCCGGTTTGCCGGGTTTTGATTTTCTGCAGTCCCTGAAAAGGAATATTTTACGTAAATATTCGGCAACTTCACGCAAAGTCTGGACATTTGTATACGGCCCGAAATATCTGGCGCCTTTAATATTTCTGTTTCTGGTAATTATCAGCCTCGGAAACTCATCGGACTCTGTAATCGCTATAAAAGGATAAGATTTGTCGTCTTTAAGGCTGGCATTAAATTTCGGACGGTATTTTTTAATTAAATTTAATTCCAGAATCAATGCTTCAACTTCATTGTCCGTAACCAGATAATCTATCTGGTCTATCTTTTCGGAAAAATAAGATGCTTTAGGGTTTAATATATTAAGATTTTCTTTGTTTAAAAAATAGCTCTTTACTCTGTTAAATAATATTTTAGCCTTGCCAATATAAATAATCTTCCCTTTATTATCCTTAAAAAGGTAGACCCCTGGTTTTTTGGGAATTGCATTTAAAATAGAAGTCCGCTCATTCTTTTTGACTGATATGTTTTCCATCGCTTAAATAATTCTTTAAATATTTTCCGGTAAAAGATCTGCTGACTTTGGCAATTTCCTCTGGAGTTCCCGAAGCAACGACTTCTCCGCCCATATTGCCGCCCTCAGGACCTAAATCCACAATATAGTCAGCTGTCTTAATTACTTCCAGATTATGCTCAATAACTATAACGGTATTTCCTGCATCAACAAGGCGGTTCAATATTTTTAATAATTTGCTGATATCTTCAAAATGAAGTCCCGTAGTAGGTTCGTCAAGTAAATACAAAGTATTTCCTGTGCTTTTTTTTGATAATTCAGTGGCAAGCTTTACTCTTTGCGCTTCTCCGCCCGAAAGAGTGGTCGATGACTGTCCGAGCTTAATATATCCCAGCCCAACATCATTGATATATTTAAGTTTGTTGACAATTCTGGGGATATGTTCAAAAAAACTGATCGCTTCTTCAACTGTCATATTAAGCACGTCATAAATATTTTTATCCTTATATTTTACTTCAAGTGTCTCCCTGTTATATCTCTTTCCCTTGCAGACCTCACATACCACATAGACATCAGGAAGGAAATGCATCTCTATCTTTATTTCCCCGTCTCCCTGGCATGCTTCGCATCTTCCCCCCCTGACATTGAAACTGAATCTGCCCGGCTTATATCCTCTTAATTTGGCATCGGTTGTCATCGAAAAAAGTTCCCTGATATATGTAAAAACACCCGTATAGGTTGCCGGATTTGACCGCGGAGTTCTTCCAATGGGAGACTGATCTATGACTATTACCTTATCAAGATTCTGGGCTCCTTTAATATCATTATACCTTCCCGGCCTGTAACCGGTATTCATTAATATATTCGATAATGCAGGATAAAGAGTTTCATTTATCAATGTACTTTTTCCAGAACCGGAAACTCCGGTTATCACTATGAATTTGCCAAGAGGAAATGAAACATTGATATTTTTCAGATTGTGCTCGCAGGCGCCTTCTATAATCAAATCCCTGCCATTTCCGTTTCTTCTTTTTGATGGTATCGGAATAAATTTTTCACCTGAAAGATATTTTCCGGTCAGTGACTTTTTGCACAAAAATATATCACTTAATATGCCGCTGAAAATTATATGACCTCCGTGCATTCCTGCGCCTGGTCCAATGTCAACTATATAGTCGGCACTTCTTATGGTTTCCTCATCATGTTCTATTACTATTATTGTATTGCCGAGATTTTTTAATCTTTGAAGAGCATCAATCAGTTTACTGTTGTCTCTTTGATGAAGTCCGATGCTGGGTTCATCCAATATATAAAGCACCCCGACAAGTCCTGAGCCGATTTGAGTTGCAAGCCTTATTCTTTGGGATTCTCCTCCGGAAAGAGTCCCGGCCCGCCTTTCTATCGTCAGATATCCCAGGCCTACATCATTTAAAAATTTAAGCCTTTCAATTATTTCTTTTATAAGTCTCATACCGATAACCTGGTCTTGTTCGGAGAGCTGCAGGTTTTTTAACCATTCAATACCATCATAAACCGTAAATTCACATATCTGCGCTATTGATTTTCCCCCGATTTTTACCGCAAGGCTTTCCGGTTTTAATCTTTTACCGTTACATGACGGACATGGCCTTTGACTCATTATTTCTTCTATTTTCTCCCTTGCATTTTCTGATTCGGTTTCGATATATCTTCTTTTTAAATTATTAATCAGGCCTTCATATCTTAAATAATAATCATGAACATGGCCTTCAAAATTTTTATATCTTATTTTAATTCTTTCGCCTTTTGTTCCGTACAAAATAATATCCTTAACTTCTTTCGATAGATTTTCAAAAGGAATATCAAGTGAAAATTTATAGCTTTCCGACAAACTTTTCATAAGCTGGGAATAATAATTTGAATAACCCATATTAATAAAAGGGATAGCACCTCCATTAATACTTTTACCTGGAAATTCTATGATAAGATACGGGTCCACCTCTTTTTTAAATCCAAGTCCGCTGCATTCCCTGCAGGCACCATAAGGGTTGTTAAAGGAAAACATCCTTGGAGTTAATTCCTCAAAACTGATCCCGCAGTCAACACATGAAAAATTTTCTGAAAATGTCTGAATTTCACCGGTATCAACGATTTCAATATTGGCTATTCCCTCGCTTTCCTTAAGGGCTATTTCTATATCCTCCGTCAATCTCTTTCTTATATCAGGCTTCATTTTCAGCCTGTCAATTATTATTTCAATATTGTGCTTGAAATTCTTATCCAGCCTTATTTCCTCTACCGAGTTCAATTCCTTAATCTCGCCATCTATTTTTACTCTTACAAAACCGCTTTTTCTGATATTTTCGAAAATTTTTGCATATTCTCCCT
Source organism: bacterium (assembly GCA_021371805.1). Classification (GTDB taxonomy): domain Bacteria; phylum Actinomycetota; class Humimicrobiia; order Humimicrobiales; family Humimicrobiaceae; genus JAMDDL01. The sequence continues at coordinate 9,511 of JAJFVM010000015.1, read as the reverse complement.
TTCTGCCTCTTATAACCGGAGAAAGAACCATAAACTTTGTATCTTCAGGATAAGCCATTATTTGATCTACTATCTGATCAACGGTTTGTTTTGAAATAGGCTTGCCGCAATTGGGACAGTAAGGTTTTCCGATTCTTGCAAACAATACCCTTAAGTAATCATATATTTCAGTTATGGTACCGACGGTTGAACGCGGATTTTTCGAAACACCCTTCTGGTTGATAGAGACCGCCGGAGATAAACCCTCGATCAGATCAACGTCCGGTTTTTCCATCTGGCCAAGAAACTGTCTTGCATAAGAAGACAGCGATTCGACATATCTTCTTTGTCCCTCAGCATAAATGGTATCAAAAGCAAGAGAAGACTTACCTGAACCACTGACCCCGGTAAAAACAATGAATTTATCTCTTGGTATTGTAAGGTTTATATTTTTAAGATTGTGTTCTCTTGCGCCTTTTATTATTATTTCTGATTTCATCTTATATTCATATATTTTTTATCTGATTTTATTATATTTTATTGATCTGTAAAGAAATAAATTCTCTTATCGAAATGGATTATTTATTGATCATCCGGATTTATAAAATAAGTAATTTTTATAAATCATATACTCCAATATCAGTCTTTAACTTTTTCAGCATTAATAACCCTTTTTATCTTTTTAATCTCATCTCTTATAGCAGCAGCTTTCTCAAACTCAAGTTCTATTGCCGCAAGATGCATTTCTTCTTCAAGATTTGTGATTATGGCAATTACCTCGCTTATATCCATATCCAGGAACTTACTCTCATTAAATTTAACCTTATTTTCTTTTACGGAACCCGCCAATTGCTTTAATTTCTTGGTTTTAGAAGTGATCCCGGTTGAATAAAGAATATCTGTGATATTCTTTACTATGGTTGTCGGAATAATTTTATTAATATTATTATAATTCATTTGTATCTCTCTTCTTCTGTTGGTCTCGTCTAACGCATTCCTGATTGAATTTGTAATGGTATCAGCATACATAATAACTACTCCGTTTACATTTCTTGCTGCCCTTCCTATCGTTTGTATCAGAGAAATTTCAGATCTTAAAAACCCTTCCTTGTCAGCATCAAGAATAGCAACAAGCGAGACTTCCGGAAGATCAAGCCCTTCTCTTAATAAATTTATTCCTACCAGAACATCAAAATCTCCTTTTCTTAAACCTGTCAGTATTTCTATTCTCTCAATAGTGTCAATAGTTGAATGAAGATACCTTACTTTAACATGTCTGCCTGAAAGATAATCTGCCAGATCTTCGGCCATCTTTTTTGTTAATGTGGTAATTAAAACTCTTTCATTCTTTGACACACGCTTTAAGATTTCATTTACAAGATCGTCAATCTGGCCTTTTGTAGGCTTTATTATTACTTCGGGATCAATAAGTCCGGTAGGCCTGATTATCTGTTCCACAACCTGCAGGCTTATCTTTCTTTCCAGCGGACCCGGTGTTGCACTTGTAAATATTGCTCTTTTAATTTTATTTTCAAATTCATTAAACTTAAGCGGTCTGTTGTCAAGAGCTGATGGAAGTCTGAAACCAAAATCAACAAGAGTCTGTTTTCTTGATCTGTCACCTTCATACATTCCTCTTATCTGAGGCAGTGAAATATGGGATTCGTCAATAACAATTAAAAAATCATCGGGAAAGAAATCAAGCAAGGTATCTGGAGCTTCCCCGGGTTTTTTCCCCAGAATGTGTCGTGAGTAATTCTCAATACCACCGCAGAATCCAAGCTCAGCTATCATTTCCATATCATACTTTGTGCGCGATTCAAGTCTTTGAGCTTCAAGCAGTTTGCCCTGACTCTTAAAATAATTAACCCTGTCAACCATTTCTTTTTCAATAGTTACAAGAGCTGTTTCTATCCACTCGGAGGAAGCTAAAAAGTGAGTTGCAGGTGAAATTAAGATAATATCTTTTGGCATGATAATTTCTCCGGATACGGGATGAAATTCAGTAATATTTTCTATCTCATCTCCAAAAAACTGAACTCTTACAGCGTTATCCTGATAAGCGGGGAATATTTCCAATGTATCTCCCTTTACCCTAAAATTACCCTGCGTAAATTCATAGTCGTTTCTTTCATATTTAATGGATATCAGATTTTTTATTAATTCCTCCCTCGGATATTCCTCAGCTTTTTTTATAAACACTCTTCTGTTTTCATATTCTTCAGGAGAACCAAGATTATATATACATGAGACGCTCGAAACAACAATCACATCTGTCCTTGAATAAAGAGAGTTGGTCGTGGATAATCTTAACTTCTCTATTTCCTCATTTACGGATGAATCTTTTTCAATATACATATCTTTGCTTGGAATATATGCTTCCGGCTGATAATAATCATAATAACTTACAAAATATTCAACTGCATTTTCAGGGAAAAACTCCTTAAATTCATTGCATAACTGAGCTGCCAAAGTTTTATTGGGAGCAAGCACAAGCGTCGGAATCTGAATGTTTTTAATAACATTTGCCATTGTATATGTTTTTCCGGAGCCCGTGACTCCCAATAATGTCTGGTACTTATAACCTCTCTCCAGGCCCTCCGTAAGCTGGATGATTGCCCTTTTCTGATCACCCTGGGGGCTATAATTTGAAGAAAGTTTAAATTTTTTATCAAGTTTATATATCCCGAATCCCATATTATTTATATCCTGCTTATTTTTTATTTATTAATAGCTCCTGCGCCTATACCATAAATTTATACATGAATCGACTCACGAAAACATCTGAACCTGTTTTTGTCTGCTTTTCTATAATTAATATCATTATAAGTATTTATTTTTATATAATTATACCGAACTAATGTTCGCTTCTCAAGAGGTTTGATTTTACGGAATAAAAGCTGCTGCTGGAATTTTTTTAAGGTTTACCTGCTTTAAACTAATTATAAATTACTGATAATGCTGTCTATTTTTTTAAACAGGTCTTTTAATGTCAAGTTATTTTCGATAATAAAATCCACTTTGGCTTTTTTTATTTTTATTTTCTGGTTTTGAACTCTTTGCCTTACATCTTCATCGCAAATACCTGAATTCTTGCACTTTAAAAAATTTTCTCTTTTTCTTTTGTCAGCTTTTATCCAGATAACCCTGTCGCAAAAATAATCCAAACCTGCATCAAAAAGAATAGCCGCATCGATTAATATATATTCCTTATCTGAATTGTCTTTAATGAAAACAGAAACTTCATTAAATATTAAAGGAAACATAATATCATTTAACTTTCCCATTTCCATGCAGTCAGAAAATACCTTTCTGCCCAGGCATTTAAAATTTATACTCCCGTCTGAATTTAATACTTCCGCACCAAAATAATGTGTAATTTCTCTTACGACGTCCGTCCTTTTATCATAAATTTGCTTTGCCATCAGATCTACATCCAGTTTTACAGCAGAAATTAATTTTTCTGCCATGTAATTTGCCACGCTGCTTTTACCGCAGCCTGTCTTACCAACTATGCCTATTACTTTTATTTTTAACACCTCTTTCAATATTATCAAAGTAGCTGCCATTCAACTTAGAATGATTTAATTTCCGCTCTACCATATGTCTTGATCTTCTTGTTTTATTAATATAATTAATAATCCTCTCTTAATATTTATTTTCGCATAATTATTTTCATATTAAGCCGGTATCTGCTGCCTGAAAGATGTCCGGCGAAATCAATACCAGATTCATTATTTCCAATAAAACAATTATCCCTTAACTTTTTTAAAAAATTAAGGGATAATCTATTATTTAAAACCGATTATAACTTTTTCTTTAGTTCCAAAATCAATTAAAAAAGATGACGATTATAAGTTGGCCTCATCTTTCATTTCTTTTAAGATTTCCTTTATTGCTTTTTCTCTTTCCCTCTCAGGAGTACTCTCATTTATTACTATATCGGCAGCTTCCGGTTTTTCTTCCTTTATTTTTTCTTCTTCGGCATTCAGTTCTTCTGATAAATCTTCGAGTTTAACTGTTTCCTCCGAAGCTGTTTCGGGGTTCGTGACCTGTTTGATTGAAAAAGCCATTCTTCTTTTATCAAAATCTATATCAATAATCTTAACTATGAGTTCATCACCGATTTTAGCGACATCGCTTGGTTTTTTAACAGGTTCGACACTGAGTTCAGAAATATGAACCAAACCTTCCATATCCTCTTGAATCTGAACAAACAAGCCAAACTTTACAATTCTTGTTACTTTTCCCTGAATAATATCTCCGACTTTATAAGATTTGATCTTCTCCACCCACGGATCTTTTTGAGTTTGTTTTAAACCAAGTGAAAGTCTTTGTTTTTCATAGTCAATATCAAGTATTTCAACATTAACTTCCTGGCCGACTTTTACAACCTCTGAAGGATGTTTCACGTGATTCCAGGATAACTCTGAAATATGAATAAGCCCGTCAATTCCATCAACATCTACGAATGCCCCGAAATCGGCTATGCTTGTAATTGCTCCTGTTCTAATCTGGCCAATTTCAATATTGTCAAGAACTTCTTTCCTTTGTTCTTTTCTTTCATCTTCAATTATAGCTTTCCTTGACAGAACAACATTATTTCTGTTTCTATCAACTTCTATAATCTTGCATGCATATCTTTCACCAATGTATGAAGAAAGTTCTCTGGTTTTTTTAATATCGATTAATGAAGCAGGTAAAAATCCCCTTAGGCCAATGTCAAGTATAAGACCTCCCTTAACATATTCTATAACCTGGCCCTCAACAGTTTCATCATTCTGGTAAACACTTTCGATTTTATCAAAGCTTTTCTCAATTTCCGCACGTTTCTTAGATAAAATTAATCTGCCTTCCTGATCTTCTTTCTGAAGAACCATTATTTCTATTTCTTCTTCCAGTGAAAGAATTTCATCAGGTTTAACACCGTTTCTGATCGATAGCTCACTTATCGGAACAACACCTTCGGATTTAAATCCAACATCAACCAGAACCTCGTCTTTGTCAATCTTCACCACTTTTCCTTTTAATATATCCCCTTCGTCAAAATCAATTATGGTAATATCATAATTAGGAACCATATCCCCCTTATCATTTCTTACCATGCAGTTTTCGTCAGTAACCTGTTTATACATAATATTTTTAGTCATGCGCCAAAAATCCCTCCAATTTTAAATTTGTGCGTAAAAATATATCATGCATAAAAATTTAAATCAATATTTAATATTTTTTATAATTTTTTAAGAACTTTATTTTGCAGGATTTTTTAATATGATATATTTTTTACCGCTAAATGTACCAGTTTTCCGCAGATTTTATTTCAACTTTAAGTAAAACCTTAAGGTTAACACAATTCTCCATTGCATTTTTCACTATATTTTCTACAAAATTCAGGTCATTTTTCTTGAGTTCAAGGACAAGTTCGTCATGAACCTGAAGCAAAATATTCGCATCTATATTATTTTTACTAATATCATTAAACAACCTTACTGTTGCAAGCTTCATTATATCTGCAGCGGTCCCCTGAATGGGTGTGTTTACTGCCAGCCTTTCCCCCAGACTTCTCAATCTGCTGTTCGAACTTCCAAGTTCGTTTATATATCTTTTTCTTCCAAATAAAGTAGTTGCATAACCTTTTTCATATGCCTCCTTAATAAGAAAATTTATATATTTTTTTACTTTAGGGTATCTTTCAAAATACAGTTTAATATATTCCTTGGCTTCATCTTCACTGATTGATAGTCTTGATTTCAATCCGTATTCCGTCATTCCGTATATAATGCCGAAATTAATTGCTTTTGCTTTTCTTCGCAATTCTTCAGTAACATTTTCAATGCCCACATTAAATATTTCAGAAGCAGTAAAAGAATGTATATCACCATCTTTATTAAAAATTTCTATAAGCCTTTCATCTTCAGATAAATGTGCAAGTACTCTTAGCTCAATCTGCGAATAATCGGAAGATAAAAGCAAATCATATCCGTTTCCGGGTATGAAAGCTTTACGTATTTGTCTTCCCAGATCTGTTCTTACAGGTATATTCTGAAGATTAGGATCGCTTGAACTTAATCTGCCTGTGGTAGTTCCAAGCTGGTTATAAGTCGTATGAACTCTGTTATCTTCCGGGCTGATAAGATTTGGTAAAACATCTATATACGTGTTTTTAAGCTTGACTTTCTCACGGTAATCCAGAATTTTTTCAATAACAGGATTACTGCCTATTAAAGAAACAAGTGTCGGAGCATCCGTCGAAAGACCTGTCTTTGTTTTTCTTGCTGATGTGAGTCCGAGTTTGTTAAATAAAATATTTGACAGCTGCTGAGGAGAATTAATGTTGAATTTTTCTCCGCTGATCTTATAAATCTCATCTGTTAATGCTTTTATATTTTTATCGTATTGATTTATAAGAAATTTAAGGTATTCTCTGTCAACTGTAATACCGGTAAATTCCATTTCCCCGAGAACTTTTATTAATGGGCTTTCAATATTTTCATATAGATCATTTAATCCCTGCTCTTTTATTTCTTTTAAAAGAATTTCCTCAAGCTGAGCGTAAATCAATATATGATTCAGAGCATTTTTAAAGTTGTCGTCCTCAGCCAGATGCTTTGCATAATTCTTTTCAAAATTGATATCATTTAAATTTTCATTATTATTTTTTTCCAGATGAAAGAAGAGCTGCTTATTATTATTTACTTGTTTCTTATTGTCCTGTTGTAAAAATATTTTATCTTTAAATTCAGCCTCCAGAAGATAGTTATCAGGGTAGAAATATTCATTATAACTGCTTGAAGTATATACCCTTATCAGTTCTTTAATATCCGTATCTGTCTTATTCGGATTTAAAAGGAGATAAAAAATCTTATAATCATGAAAACTGCCATTCATGGTTATTCCATGTTTCCTTAAATATTTATAAAGCTCTTTTAGATCAATACCGGATTTGATTATCTTTTCGTTTTCAAAGAGAATTTTTAATATCTTTAAATATTTTTTATCGTTAAAACAGTTTGAATTAAAAACATACGGATTATCTTTATTGTTGTAAACTATTATATCCTTTAATTTTCTGCTTTCCGATTTTTCTTCCATTTGGTGATTTTCATATAGCAAAATAAATATTTTTCCATTTGAATTTTTTATAAATAAATCGGCATTAAAATCCAGGTTAATAATACTGAATTTCAATTTCATTATTTCCTGTTTATCTAAACTCAAACTCTCCGTTAAGCTCCGGTTTGTTTCTTTGATTTCCTGTTTTTGCTGCTGAACATGATTCGAATAAACGGATATTTTTTTAATTCTTTCTTTTAATGTCCTGAATTCAAGGCTATCAAATATTTTTTCTATTTTGTTGAAATCAACTTCATTTAGTTTTTTATCCAATAAACCGTCAATATCTAATTTCAGACTTTCAACAAGTTCCGTTAATTTTTTACTGTCAAATGCACTTTCCTTCTGTGAAATTAAAAGATTTCTGACATTATTATTTTTTATTTCATCTATATTATTATAAATATTTTCGATGCTTCCATATTTTGCAACAAGGCCCTCTGCGGTTTTTGGACCTATTCCCCTTACTCCAGGAATATTGTCAGAGCTGTCACCGGTTAAAGCAAGAAGATCCTTAACCTTATCCGGAGTTACTCCAAATTTTTCAATAACTCCATTCTTATCATAGATAACCGTATCGGTTATTCCTTTTTTTAATGCCATTACTTTAAGATTGCCGCCAACCAGCTGGAGGATATCCTTATCTCCTGAGACAACAAGTATTTCATTAAACCTGTCTTTTGATTCTTTAGCTAAAGTTGCGATAATGTCATCAGCTTCATAACCTTCGGCTTCGATACTTTTAATGTTTATATTTTCCAGGACTTCTTTAATCAGAGGAAATTGCGATATCAGTTCATCAGGCATCTTTTTTCTTTGTGCCTTATACTCTTTGAATAATTCATGCCTGAAAGTTGGAACCTTACTGTCAAAAGCTGCAATAATATTATCCGGTTTCTGCTCATCAACCAACTTTAAAACCATCGTTACAAAACCATACACGGCATTGGTAATTATTCCGGTAGAAGTGGCAATTGTCTGAGGCAATGCATAAAAAGCTCTGTATGCTACATTATTCCCATCTATTAGAATTAATTTGCTTTTCATATTTTCATGGTCACATACAATATAAGATAATACAGTTTATTCTTTAACTGAACCTGAACGGGAAAAAAATACAACCAATTTTATAAAATCAACAACCATGCCTATTCCAACAACAACTATAATTATTACGAGTACCGCTATCGTTATCGGTACCGATGCTGTTTTCAATCCGGCAATAGGTATCTGCGAATAATCGAAAGGAAACAGTTTAAGTAATGCAGCTGCAGCTGCAACAAAAAATAAGTTCGTAATAATGGAAATTATTTTTACAAGATAAAATCTTTCATAAATTATTAAAACTATATTTCCAAGAATACCTACCGCTATACTTATGGTGAAAAAAGGAAGCCAGTACCTGAATTCATTTGACAGGATAGGAATAATTCTTAAAGTTTCAACACCATTTATTATCTCTTGATCATAAAATGCAATAAATCTGTTAAAGAAATTAATAAAAATCATCCATGCCAGACTAAATATAACGGCAAATACATATCCTGTTATTCTTCCTGCTTTCGGTGATTTGAAATAATTATCAAACCTTCCGTCAAATTCTTTTAAAGCTGTTTGTGAATCATTCTTTTTATATGAATCATAATTTGACCCTGATATTTCAATTTCCGGTTTTTTTGTTTCTTTATCCTGACCAGCTTGTGCTTCAGCAGATTCTGCATCTAATTTTTTTTTTGAATCTTCATCTTCCTGATGCTGGTTTTTATCTTCATTATTTTCCGAACTTGCTGCACCTGATGAATCGGATTCTTTATCTTTATCCTGCCTGAAAAAATCTGAAACACTTTCGCCAAAATTATGGGCAGCTTTACCTACGTCTTTGAATTTTCCTTTTACTTCATCATCTTTAAATCTGGACGCAAATTCTTTTGCTGATTCCTTGACACTTTCGCCGAAATCTTTTGCTTTACTTTTTAATTCGGGATCATTAAAAATTTCCGCAACGGCACTTCCGAATTCCTTAAACATTTCACCGAAATTATCCGCTGCCGATTTTTTTTCAGAGGATTTTTCTTCTGACATAATAATCTCCACTTGTAATAGATAATAATTTGCAAAACCTTAAATTATAATAATTTAAATCAGGTATTAAAGCCGAAAATCAGTTAAATTTATATTATCATATAAGGAAATTATTATTAATAAAAACTATGATACAAACATTCTTGTTTTTACATTAAAAAACGGACTTTGTATCCCAAAAGTCCGTTTTTTAAGATTATAATTTAAAAAGTCACCCTTATCCGCTTTTAAATAAAACCCGCCGGATTTTGAATTAAAAATTTATCTAAAAAATTATTTATTATCAAAACCACAATAATAGATAATCTAATATTTTTAAATTAAAAAAATAGTAAAA
>JAJFVM010000152.1 GCA_021371805.1 bacterium | reverse complement strand
AATTTTAAAACTTGGTTTATGATTAAAAATAAAAGTGTAATAAAATATAAAAATATATTTATTAACTAATATTTAAGGAACAAAAATTAAAGAGTTAAGAACATTATTTAAATATTTTAAAATGCATAAGCTTAATATGATTTTAAGCATTTTATGTATATTTATTGCTGGGTTAATGGGACTTCTGACTCCGTGGGTTTTAAGAATCACCATTGACAGCATTAAAACCGAGACTGTTTCTTTACATTTGCTAAAATTTTCTTTTTTTCTTATAGGAATTGTAATTATCCAGGGGATATTCAGGTTTTATATGAGAAAAATACTTATAGGAGTTTCCAGAAAAATTGAATATAGTTTAAGGGTGGATTTGTTTGCGCACATTCAAACTCTGGATGCATTTTATTTTACGGAAAATCAAACCGGAAGCATAATGGCCCTGCTTACAAACGATCTTGACGCGGTAAGAAATTTTTTAGGTCCTGGGGTTATGAACCTTTTCGATACTATATTTGTGTTTTTTTCGACTTTGATTGTGATGTTTATTATTAATTACAAACTTACTTTATACTCCTTGGTTGCAATCCCTATTTTACCGATTATTGTATGGAAATTAAGCAGCATCATTTATGAAAAATCCAAAAGAAGCCAGGAGCAGTATGCTGCTGTTTCAGCAAGAACACAGGAATCATTTTCGGGAATAAAAGTAGTAAAATCATTTACCCAGGAGCAAAATGAAATAAATGAATTTGCCATTCTTAATAATGAATTTATTAAAAGAAATCTATCGCTTGCACGTACAAGAGCAATTTTCTGGCCGGTAATGATTCTGATAGGAGGAATAGGTTCTTTAATCGTCCTTTATGCAGGAGGGAAACAGGTCATTGGCAGTGAAATAAGCCTGGGTGAATTTGTTCAGTTTTCCGCTTATATTATGATAATTACATGGCCCCTTATTTCACTTGGATGGGTGATTAACCTGATCCAGCGAGGAGGAGCTTCAATGGGACGGATAAATGAAGTTTTTAAAAGAGAGCCTGTGATAAGATCTCCTGAAAATCCTGCTCCTATCAACAAAATAAAAGGAAATCTAAAATTTGAAAATATATATTTCAATTACCCGAAGACCACAAAACAGGCATATATGGCTCTTGAGTCGGAAGAATCCGAAAGAGAACAGATTGATGAAATCAGCAGATCGTTATATATGGATTCGTCTCCTGTTTCAATAAGTGACGGGATTTTTAATGAAGATATAAGTATTGAAAAAGAACTGACAGATCCATCCGAACCCGGTTCTCATGACAGTGGTAAAAATCGGGACAGTATAATAAACATATCTGATGCTGTAAATCCACAGGATAAACATACTAAATACATATTAAATAATATAAATTTTGAAATAAGCCAAGGTATGGTACTTGGATTAACAGGACTGACGGGAAGCGGCAAAACCTCGCTTATAAATCTGATTTGCCGTCTTTATGATCCTACTTTCGGTAAAGTGTTGCTTGATGGTATTAACATTAAGAAGATTCCGCTTGAATTGCTTCGCAGCAGCATAGGAATTGTTACACAAGAGCCGTTTCTCTTCTCAAAATCAATTAAGGATAACATTATCTTCGGAAAAGAATATTTATTTGAATGTATTCCTCCTGAAGAGTTAAATGCAAAAATAGTGTCGGCTGCTAAAACCGCTATGCTTCATGATGAAATAACGGAATTCCCCAATAAGTATGAAACCATAATAGGAGAACGCGGGGTTACTTTATCAGGCGGGCAGAAACAAAGACTTGCAATCGCCAGAGCAATAATAACAGAACCGTCAATTCTCATACTGGATGATTCCTTTTCAAGTGTTGACACCCAGACAGAGGAATTGATTTTAAGATCGCTTAAGGAAAAAACAAAAAATACAACAACGATACTGATTTCCCACCGTATATCGACAATAAAGGATGCCGATCTGATTATAGTGATGGATAACGGCGAAATTTCCGAAATCGGAACACACAACATCCTGATTAAGAAAACCGGAATTTATAAAAGATTATATATGCAGCAGCAATTATCATTTGAACTTGAAGATGATATAGAGGAAATTTAAAAATGGCCTCGGTTAAAGAAAATAAAGACAAAACGGAAAATATATATGATAAAGACACGGTAGAAAAACAGGCTGACACAAAAATACTCTTCAAGCTTTTCAGATATGTCAAACCTCATAGGTTTATTTTCATAACTACATTATTTCTGCTTCTGATAAATGCTGCTCTGGAGACCGCAGGCCCGTTTATAATCAAATTGGCAATTGATAAATATCTGACTCCTAAAATATATGATGGTTTTTTACTTATGATTTTATTATTTGGCTTAACAATAATTTTTCAATTTGTCATCAGGTACTTTCAGCAATATCTTACAGAATATATGGGCGAAAAAATCATGTTTAATTTAAGAATGGATATCTTTTCCCATATACATAAAATGGAAATGTCCTTCTTCGATAAAAACAGGGTAGGCAGACTTATGACAAGAGTTACTACCGATGTTCAGACATTAAATGAAATGCTTTCTTCCGGAGTAGTGGCTTTGTTCGGTGATGTTTTTATGATTACAGCTATTATGGTCATGATGCTTAATCTGGATTTAAAATTATCACTTGTTACATTTTCCGTCTTAATATTTCTGGCAATGGCAACAATAATATTCAGACATAAGGTAAGAATATATTTCAATACGATAAGAGAAAAGATCTCCGCTATCAATTCTTATCTGCAGGAATCAATAACCGGAATCATAACCGTAAAAATTTTAAACCGCCAGAAAAGAAACAATGAAGAATTCAGTGAACTGAACAATGATTATCTGGCCGAGTATATAAAAACAAATTTCAGCTATGCGGTATTTTTCCCAATAGTTACATTGATTGAGACGCTTGCCGTTGCTTTGATCATATGGTTCGGGGGAGGTCAGGTCATAAAAAGCGCATTGACTCTTGGGACACTGGTGGCCTTCATACAATATATCGAAAAATTCTTTCACCCTATAAGTGATTTGAGTGAAAAATTCGGAATATTACAGGAAGCTATTGCGGCATCTGAGCGTATTTTCGGTCTCCTTGAAACTAAGCCTGCAATAGTATCGCCGGTAAATGCAAAAATACTGCCTGAAATTAAAGGCAGCATCAGGTTCAATAATGTATGGTTTGCTTATAACCCGAAGGATTATATACTCAAAGATATTTCTTTTGAAGTAAAACCGGGGGAAAGCATAGCGTTTGTAGGAGCAACGGGTTCAGGCAAGACATCCATAATAAATATACTTAACAGGTTTTATGATATTGAGATGGGAAATATATACGTGGACAATATTGATATAAGAGAATTTGACCTGCAAAATTTAAGGCGGCATGTCGGAGTAGTTGCACAGGATGTGTTTTTATTTTCCGGTTCGATTATTGATAATATAAGACTCGGAAATAAAGATATTACTCTTAAACAGGTAGAAGAAGCTGCAAGATTTGTCAATGCCGACAAATTCATAAACGAACTTCCCGATAAATACTACCAGGAAGTAAAAGAACGCGGTCAGACGCTTTCGGTTGGTCAAAAACAGCTTATAGCTTTTGCAAGAGCAATGGTTTTTAATCCTAAAGTTCTGCTTGTGCTGGATGAAGCAACTTCAAGCGTTGATACTGAAATCGAGGCATTAATTCAGGATGCATTAAAAAAAGTCATGTATGGAAGAACTTCAATAATAATTGCGCACAGGCTTTCAACAATAAAGAATGTGGACAGAATCATAGTTCTTTCAAAAGGCCGGATTATTGAAAACGGAACCCATCGAGACCTTTTAAAGAATAAAGGCATTTACTATAAATTATATAAATATCAGTATCAGCTGCAGTAAGTTAAGCAGTAAAAAATCAAAAGTATTGCATGAATTATTTCTGTAATCATGATAAATCCGATAAACTGCAGTTAATTATTATAAATCATGTAATTTAAGTTATTTTGTATTAATATATATATCAGTTCCAGCTTTCAGTTGTCCATCAATAAGTTTTTTATATGAGATTTTTTTAAAATTTCATGATTTTCTGTTTTTTTTAAATTTTTATTAACTTTTAATTACTCCGGAAAGTTAATTATAAAAAATGAAATGCCCTTTTTGTGGAAATCTTGACAATAAAGTTATAGATTCCCGTCTTACGGAAGATAAGGAATCAATAAGGCGAAGACGCGAGTGCGAGAGATGTGCCAAAAGGTTTACGACATACGAGCGTCTTGAGACCCAGCCGATTGTGGTAATCAAAAAAGACGGCACAAAACAGCCTTTTGACAGAAACAAGATATTCGGCGGGCTTATAAGGGCCTGCATTAAAAGGAATATCGATACTGCAATACTTGAAAAAATTGTTGATGACATTGAATATGAAATCAGAAACAATCCTTCAAATGAAATAAGCACCAGAGACATAGGTGATCTTGTATTAAAACATCTCAAAAATCTGGATAAAGTTGCTTATATAAGATTTGCATCAGTCTACAAGCATTTTGATAACATTGAAGAATTTACCAGAGAGCTTGAAGAACTGCAGAAATAATTGATAATTAATTATCTCTGAAATTTATACCGCAATACGGCTCCGATTTTTCCGCACTCTTTAAGTTTATCACTTTCCTTAACCGGCAATACTTCACTGCCTTGATTTAGCGCACTTTCCACTATTTCATCGACAATATCATTAAAGTTAACAAGTGTATTGTCGCAATACGGACATTTTTCCTGCAATTTCAAAGTAAGATAACCGCATGCCGGACATGCATAACCTCTCGCAGTATAATCTTCCATAAAAACAAGGGTTTTGATATTGTCGGCTATTAATGCATCAATTGTTTTTTTAAGTCCTAAAACGCCAAATCCCTGAGGCTCCAGCTCATTTATAAGTTTATCTATTGTATGATTTATATTATCTGATTCAAAATCGCTGATTATCTTATTTGCCTTATCAAGAATAATATGTTCATGTGTAGAAGGTTCTTCTTCAAAAGTACCGATCATCATTGCCGAAAGATAACTGTGCAGATAATTTTTAAATTCATTAATTATTTCTTTTCTTCCGGCTAAAATCAGGTAATCGAATTTATTGTCCTTGAAAAAATCAAATATATTTTCATTAAGTGTCCTGTAGAATTGATGTAGTTTCTCATCAATCTTGCCTAAAATTTTCTTTTCCCTGAGACCGCTCTCAAACCTGAAATTAACTTTTGGCGGTACTTCGCTTATATAAGCGGCAAGATACTCTCTGATTTCTCCCAGATAAATCTGGTAAATTTGAGCCTTTTCCCTGTCAATTAACAAAACACCGTATTTCTTATAATTACTCAAAAGCGACCTCAGACTTTGCGTATTGGGTTTTGGATCTACCAATATTTTTGACTTCAGTATAATAGGTAGCTTATATACTTTCCATAATTCAGAATCTGTTCCGGCATAGATCAGGAGTGTTTTCTCATTTTCACGCTTATACGCATCCCCTACATAACTTTTTATTCTGTCAAGAGTGTTAAAAATATTTTTTTGCCTGCTTTTTTCAAATCCTGAGGCAACCTCAATATTGTCTCTGGTTTTTGCAATCATTGAATTTAATTCTGAAAGATAATCTTTTTTTGTCACTCTTGCCCCGTCAACCAAAAGATATGTACTCACTATCAGTTCATCTGTTGGCGAATATTTTAATATTTCGTCAAAATCAAATAATTCGTTTGACATTTTGTTTACTCCTGTTTAGTTTTATTAGATCGACACTTGAAATTTAGAAGATTTTTAACTTCACTTTAAATAAAAAATTTAATAAAATTAAGTCTTTAATATTATTATACAATATTTGCTGATTAACATCATTTAAGAAAATATTATTTAATTTTAATATTTTCTTAAGCAGCAGGTTTTTCTTTAGTATCACTATATTGAAAATATTTTATGCGTGATAAAACTATAAAGTTTTTTAAAGCAATATATAATTTTTTTAGTTTTATTGATTATATGATAGCTGCATTCATTGCATGCACTACTCCTTATCCTGTTTCATTTTTTATAAGCAGCACCCTTGCCTGGTCTTGGTGGATTGCGCGTAAAAATGTTTCAAAAGTAAAAACAAATGTTTCTAAAGTGCTGGATCTTGATGTAAACAATCCTGAAGTAATATACATATCCAGAAAAATTTATATTGAGTTTGCAAAAAATATTGTTGATTTTCTTAAGAATGGGATAATAACACGTAAGCAATTCAAGAAAAATGTAAAACTTGACGGACTTGATAATTTAAAAAAAGCCCTGGAAAAAGGAAAGGGGGCAGTAATCTTTACTGCACACATCGGTAATTTTGAATGGGGTGCTTCAAGAATAGGCGCCGAAGGTATTAAAATCTGGGGCGTAGGTTTATCCAGAGAAAACAGATTTCTTGATAATTATTTTGAAAAAAACAGAAAAGGCAAATATTTAAATACATTAAATGCAAATAAGATGCTTGGGGTATTTAGGATTTTAAAAAATAATGAAGTTGTTGCCATACCAACTGACTGGGATCCTGCAGGAACAGCAAAAGCCTATGATTTTTTAGGTAAAAAAATCATGCTTCCATCTGGTGCAATCCAGATAGCACTGGCTTCCGGTGCACCTTTAATCCCAAGCTTTATAGTAAGAGATGGAAAATATCACCATCATCAGACAATTTATGAACCTCTTGATCTAATCAGAGAAGGCGAAAAAGAAAAATTGATTGAAAAAAACATGCAAATAATTATAAATATACTTGAGAAACAAATAAGGGAAAACATTGACCAGTGGGTTATGTTCCATGATATATGGGTTAAGGATTAATAAAGTCATACAATTGATATAAAATATTGCTATTGGTACATTTAGCATGATATTTTAAATCAAGAGAATTTTCTTACTTATAATTTAAAGCTGATCAGTTTTAACCTTAAACAGAGAATAAAGGACATAAAATTGCCGGAAAATATAATTAAAAACAAAAAAACCCAGGAAATATCAAATCAGAAGTTATGGCATTCCAGAAATATGGAAGAAATTATTACGGAACTCAAAACAGATATTTCGAAAGGTTTAAACGAAGAAGAAGCTGAAAAAAGGATTGCTGATTTTGGGTTTAATGAATTAAAGAAAAAAGGCAAGAAAAAACCTGTCATGATTTTTCTCTCCCAGTTTAATGATTTTATGATATGGATCCTGATTGCTGCCGCCCTAATATCCGGAATAATTGTAAGAGAAATCACGGATGCCATTGTCATTCTTATAATACTTATAATGAATGCTGCTCTCGGATTTATCCAGGAATACAGGGCGGAAAAAGCATTGGACGCATTAAAAGAGCTTGCTGCTCCTACTGCACTGGTAATAAGAAACGGGGAGGAGGCAAAAATAAATTCAAAACTTCTGGTGCCTGGAGATATCATTAAACTTTTCGCAGGTGACCATGTACCCGCAGATGCAAGAGTCATAAGCGAATCCAATCTTCTTGCAGATGAAGCTATCCTGACCGGTGAATCCGTCCCCGTTCAAAAACATACGGGCGTAATTAAAGAAGAAAACATTGCACTCGGAGACAAAAAGAACATTATCTTCAGCGGAACCACTATTGTTAAAGGCAGATGCCATGCCATAGTGACTGAAACCGGCGAGACGACGGAAATCGGAAAAATAGCAAATCTGGTTCAGGTCGAAGAAGAAACCACGCCTCTTCAAAAAGAGCTTAAATCTGTCGGAAAGAAAATCGGAATAATTTGTATCGTCGTCAGTATCATCGTATTTGTATCGGGGATATTAAAAGGCAACACTGCAGTTGAAATGCTGCTTATAGCCGTTGCACTTGCGGTTGCAGCAATTCCCGAAGGTCTTCCGGCAGTAGTCACAATATCATTGGCGCTGGGTGTTCAAAAAATGGCTAAAAACAACGCCATAGTAAGAAAGCTGAGTTCTGTAGAAACTCTGGGCGGAGTTACCGTAATTTGCACAGATAAAACAGGCACTCTGACAGAAAATAAAATGACTGTCAGAAAAATTTATGCCGGGGGAACTGAAATTTCCGGTTATGAGGAACTGCTGAATAAATTTAAAAAAGAAAAACCTGCCTTACCGGATGAAAAGGAAACTCAAAAATCACTTGAAAAGATCTATACGGGTTTCAATAAAAATCTGGCTTTAATGATCCTTCTTGAAAATGCCGTTCTTTGCAATGATGCATATTATATTGATGAAAAAGGCCACAAACTCATAGGAGACCCGACTGAAACAGCCCTTATTGAAATGGGCAGGATTTTTAATCTGACAAAACCATATTTTGAACGGAAAATGCCAAGAAAAATTGAGGAACCTTTTGACTCAATAAGAAAAATAATGACTACAATTCACGAACGACATCAAGTCAGTTTCACTAACAAACTTGATTACATAAAAGAAAAAGCTGTCTTTTCAAGGCAGAATCTTGATTTTGAAAAAGGATATATTATATTCACCAAGGGCGCTCCGGAAGAAATCCTTAAAAGATGCACCTCTATACTAAAAGATGGGGAAGTCCGGGATCTAATAGAGGAAGACATTAAGGAAATTGAACAGCAGACAGTATCGATGGCAGGCAAAGCATTAAGAAACCTTGCTTTTGCATTCAAATATGTTGAAGAACTCCCCGATGCCAAGGATATAATAAACGAAGAACATAATCTGATTTTCTGCGGAATGGTAGGAATGATTGACCCTCCGAGGCCTGAAGCATATGCGGCGATAGAGAAATGCAGAAAAGCAAATATCAAAGTAATAATGGTTACAGGAGATCATTTGCTTACGGCAAAAGCAATAGGTGAGGAATTGCAGATATTAAAACCTGGGGAAAAAATAATTGAAGGCATAGCTTTAGATGGAATGACTCAGGAAGAGCTTGAAAAAGAGATTGAAAATATAAGTATTTTTGCCAGAGTATCTCCGACAAATAAGGTTAACATAGTAGAAGCTTTAAAGAAAAACAACCACATTGTTGCAATGACCGGAGACGGTATAAATGATGCCCCTTCGTTAAAAAGAGCGGATATCGGAATTGCAATGGGAATAACCGGAACCGATGTAAGCAAAGAAGCCAGTAAAATGATTTTAACCGATGACAACTTTGCAACAATAATAAGAGCGATAAGAGAAGGACGGGTTATCTTTGATAACCTGAAAAAGTTTATTCTGTTTCTTCTTTCGTGCAACATATCCGAAGTACTGTTAATGTTTATTTCAATAACTTTCGGAAATTTTATATTCAGGTTATTGGGATTACCGGTCGATGATTTGTATATCCCGCTGATACCTGTCCAGATTTTATGGATGAATTTAATAACCGATGGTTTCCCGGCTCTTGCACTTGGAGTTGACCTGCCCGAAAAAAATATCATGGATAGAAAAGCATCCAAAAACAAGGAAAATATTCTCGGAAGATCTAATATGGCAATGATTTTATGGCAGGGGGTTATTTTAACACTGGGTACATTATCTGTTTATTTTTTAGGACCGAAACTTTTTGATACCCATCATATAGTACATGACAGAGAAATATTTCAAACTTTAGTTTTTACAACACTGGTTTTAACACAACTGCTGCATGCTTATAATTTCAGGTTTAATAATACGGGAATATTTAAAAAAGGATTATTTGCCAATAAATTTTTAAATTTATCTTTCCTGGCTTCTATGGTTATGCAGGTCGGTATTATTTATATTCCGTTCCTTCAGAAAGTATTTAAAACTCAGGGACTGACTTTGCCTCAATGGGGAGTAGTAATTACCGCCTCGCTTATTTCCGTATTGTTAATCAGCCTTGTCGGCAGGCTGACGAGCAGAAAAAGAAAACAAAGTTTTTAAATTTTCAGAGCAAGTCCTGTAAGTTAATCATAAGCTTGCTCTGAAAAAATTTCTGTATAAAATTAAATCTATAATATATGTAATTGTTTTTTAAAATATTTTAAACCAACTTCAATTCCAAAAAAGCTTTATCGGCCACTGCAAACTTTGAGGCTTAATTTAGGAGCATTTTGAATAACCGCACATTCTGCATACATAACATCCTCCTTCAGGTTCCATAATGCCTCCGCAGCCTTCTTCGGGGCACATCATAAGTGATTTCGGACCGCTTGCAAAATCAAGATCAAATTTATTGCTGCCGTTAAGGTAAAATTCCAATGCCTTACTTATTGCATCAGGGCATGACAGCACATAGGAATTCCTGTCGGCAATACATGTTACACATCTGATTCCCTGAATCTGATGTTTGATAGACTCAATATCTATTCCGGCGCGTATTGATATGCTTATCAGACGGCTTACTGCCTCGGAAAGAGCCGCACAGCCTTCTTCTCCGGTATTTGTAAATACCTCACAAATGCCTTTTTCATCAGAATTAACAGTAACGTATAATTTTCCGCAGCTCCCTATTGTATACTTCTTAGTCATGCCATGGGTAATTTCCGGTCTGGGGCGTGGTTTTATGAAAACCTGTGAATCCGCAAAGCTTGTTTCTTCGTTATCTTCTTTGTCTGATGTTTTTCCCTTTGATGGTTTTATTTCAGTCAATTTTTTAGTATTACCCTGTGTTTCCAAATCTGAATCTTTTATTTTTTCTTTATCTTTTTCCCCGATAGTTAAAACCTGGGACTCTCTGCTATTATCCCTATATATGGTTATTCCTTTACAGCCAAGCCTGTAAGCCAGCATATAAACATCCTCGACATCTTTAACTGTTGCATCAGTCGGGAAATTAACCGTTTTTGAAACTGCGTTATCCACAAAACTTTGAAAAGCAGCCTGCATTCTTACATGCCAGACAGGAGAAATATCATGGGCGGTTACAAATATCCTTTTATACTGATCGGGAACCTCGTCTATTTCCTTAAGGCTTCCTTTTTGTGCAATCTTTTCCATAAGCTCTTTTGAATAAAATCCATCTTTTTTGGCAACCTCTTCAAAATACGGGTTTACTTCAACCAATTTATCATTATCCATAACATTTTTTACAAATGAAATCGCAAAAATAGGTTCAATCCCGCTGGAGCAGCTGGCAATAATGCTGAGAGTACCTGTAGGAGCTATAGTCGTCGTAGTTGCATTTCTTATTTTATAACCATCCGGCGTATCGTAAACACTGCCCTTAAAATTAGGAAATTCGCCTCTTTCTTCGGCAAGTTCTCTTGACGCTTCTTTTGAAGTATCATTTATAAAACTCATCACATTCTTGCTGATTTCAAGAGCTTGCTCGCTGTTATAAGGAACCTCAAGCATCATAAGCATATCGGCAAAACCCATGACTCCCAGTCCGATCTTTCTGTTTCCCTTAACCATACTGGCAATCTTGTCCAGAGGATAGTTGCTTACATCAATGACATCGTCTAAAAATCTTACTGATATTTTAATTACTTCCTTTAGTTTGTCAAAATTGATTGATTTTATGCCATCCTCTTCTTTAACCATTCTGGCAAGATTTATAGAGCCCAGGTTGCATGCCTCATAAGGCAGTAATGGCTGCTCGCCGCATGGATTGGTGCTTTCGATAACTCCAATATGAGGAGTGGGATTATCTTTGTTAAGTCTGTCAAGAAATATAATTCCGGGGTCGCCGTTTTTCCATGCATGATTGACTATCTTTTCGAAAACTTCCCTGGCTTTATACCGGGTAACAACTTCTTTCGTCCTCGGATTTAATATGTCATATTCATCATCATTTTCAACAGCTTTCATAAAGGATTCGGTAACACCCACAGATATATTAAAATTATTTAACTTATCGTTATCTTCTTTTGCAGTTATAAAATCCAGAATATCAGGATGGTCAACCCATCAAATGCCCATATTTGCACCACGTCTTGTCCCGCCCTGCTTTATCGTATCAGTTGCGGCATTAAATACGGTCATGAAAGAAATAGGTCCGCTTGATACTCCTTTGGTTGAGAGAACAACATCATTTTTTGGCCTGATATTTGAAAAGGAATAGCCCACTCCTCCTCCTGATTTTTGTATCAGGGCAGTTTCCTTAAGAGCTTCAAAAATAGCAGACATCGAGTCACCTACAGGCAAGACAAAGCATGCTGCAAGTTGTTGGAGCTCTCTTCCTGCGTTCATTAAAGTCGGAGAATTGGGAAGAAAATCCAGGTCTGCCATTATGTCAAAAAACTTCTTTTCTGTCTGTCTTATTTTAATATCTGGCATACCATATTTTTTTTCAGCAGAAGCGATATTTTTTGCAACCCTTAAAAACATTTCTCTTGGCTCTTCAAGCAGATTCCCGTACTCATCCCTTTTTAAATATCTTCTTTCCAATACTGTAACCGCGTTCCCGGCAAGATTTATCTGTTTATTTGCGTAATAGTCTTTATATGGATCACTGGAATATGTTTTTCCCGAATCATCATTATTATTTTCCGATATTAAATTTTCTTTTTTCTCTTCCATTTTTTCTCCATATACAGTATTTTTAAAATAATTTTCTTATATTTTAGTCTTTTAAGAGTATTTTACAAATTACGAAAAATCAGACAGATATATTACAATTTTTAAAAATTCAGGAAAATTATCAGCTTAATTTAAGGAAAACTCCAAGATTAAATAATAATTTTATTATAAATTTTAATATATATTGTATTAGTTAATATTTTATTCCACAATATATAGTGTGTCAATATAATTTTAAAATTTCGGACAATATTGTTGAAATTATAAAGAACCTGAACAAAAATACCTGGTACTATGATTACACCCGTGATGAACTGCCGCAAAATTTATAGATTAACAATTAAATTTACTAATTACTTTTAATTCTTGTTGAATTTTTTTTTTAAAGTGTTATTATCATAAAGTTTCGTATATAATGTCTTTTCTAAAGTTTAAAAATCATTATAATAAAAGTTTACTAAGCCTTTTTAGAAATATTATTTCAGGTAAACCTTGAAAAATTTATAGAATCAGAAGGAGAAGTATTGAGCTCTGTAATTAAAAAGAGGCGCAAGAAAATGCGTAAGAAGAAGCATAAAAAAATGCTTAAAAAAACTCGTTGGGCAAGAAAAAATAAATAATCCTTTTTTCTCATGATTAATAAAAATGATTTCTTAAAAACATTAGGAAATAATATTTTAATTGGCGATGGAGCCATGGGAACGGTTTTGCAAGGTCTGGGAATTTCCACAAGCCCTGATCTATTTATAAGTAAAGATGCAAATTCTTTGAAATTGTTGTCGGAAGTGCACTTAAACTATCTGAAAAACGGCTCAAATATTATCCAGGCAAATACATTCGGAGCAAATCCGATAAAACTTGAGACAGCCGGTCTTAAATCTGAAATAAAAAATATAAATGAAAAAGCTGTTATTTGTGCCCAAATTGCAGTAGAAAGCTATAAAGATTCTTTCAGGAATCCTAAGGATGGTCTGAGACCAATATTTATTGCAGGAAATCTGGGACCGACAGGCAAACTCTTAAAACCTTTCGGAGATCTTGATTATAAAGATGCAGTTGATGCTTTTTCTCAGCAAGTTGATATTCTGCTTAAAACAAAAATTGCGGATATAATTCTCATAGAAACCATGCTTGATATAAATGAAGCGCTTGCTGCAGTTGAAGCCGTAAAACAGATAAATAAGGAAGTAACGATTATCTGCACACTCACGTTTAACGAAAATAGCGTTACAATAATGGGCAATAAAGCTGAAGATGCTGTAAATATTTTGACTGAAGCAGGATGTGCCGTAGTCGGCGCCAACTGCAGTGTAGGGTCTGATAAAATGCTTGAAACGGTAAAAAAGATGAGAAATGCAAATCCGGATGTAAAACTGATTTTCCAGCCTAATGCCGGTCTTCCCAGCATAAAAGATGGTAAAACAGTCTATAGTGAGACTCCCGAAATCATGGCACAAAACATAAAGAAATATCTTGAATATAAACCTTCGATATTAGGTGCCTGCTGCGGTTCAACCCCGAAACATATTAAAAAAATCGCAGGTCTGATTCAAAATCAATTACAATAAACTGCATTTTAAAAAATCTGCCATAATAAACTTTATTTCGCAGAACCTGGAATTGGCATGCGATTTCTGTTTATCTATTTCCTTTTTTTCATATGAATTAGCAAACCTGCGGGCATACTGATTTGTCTGATCTTTGCCTGGATGAATTAACTATAAGAATCTTCCGGTTGGATAAAGGACTATAAAATTTACAATGGATGTCACAAATTAATGACAATTTCCCTTAAATTCTTTGCTATCTCCTGATAACCGCCATTCTTAATTTCAATCTGTCTTCCAAAACTTACTCTTATCAAAGGAACCCTGGGCAAATGACCAAGAGGCAGAATGCCATTATGCAATATATCGTGCAAACCGTCTATTCTGACCGGAACTATAGGGACTTTCATGTCTTTTGCGATAATTCCTATCCCGGCTTCAAATGGCTTTATATTTCCGTCAAGCGTAATCGATCCTTCAGGAAATATTAACACATTCCACCCTCTATCGATTAAAGTTCCGATATTTTCAAAGCTTTGTTTAAATCCATGAGTCCTTGACAAAGGTATGACATTTAAAAAAAAGCATACAAAAATATAAAACCCTATCGCTTCAAAAAACCGTCTTAAAGGAGTCCCTGTTCCTTTAAAATAATTTAAAAAATGATATTCTATGGACATTACAGTAGTCAGTTTTGACCTTATCTTTAATGGCAGTGAAAATAAAATGACAAATGTGTCTATAAGAGAAACGTGATTTGAAATAAATACCGTCGGTCTTTTTAAATTTCTTAAGAATTCCCTTCCCTTGTATCTTTTCCTGTATAATATCGATATAAACGGAAACAAAATAAACTGAGATATGGTTCTTAAAATGACAAAGAACATCTTGTATGGAAAATTAAAGAAAGGCATTTTATGTATTTCCCCCGGTTGATTTTTAACCAGTTCTTCCAGCTCTTCTAAATCTGTATCCTTCGTAATATTTAAAGTTCCCGGTTCTATCTTAAACTTCTCTTCAATTGCACAAGTAAGCTCAATTATATCCAGAGAATCAAATCCAAGATCATCCTGAAGGTGAAGGGGGGTTTTGTTATTTATATCCATTTCCGTAATTTTATGAAAAGAATTTATAAGATTGTATAGGCCTGCTTTCTCAGCTTCTATAAATTTCTCAGAGTCAGCTTTCTGCTCCTTATCCGATGCAGATTTGCTTTCTGTTTTTAATTTCTCCAGTATAATCCTTTTAATCTCAGTTTTTTTTGGTTTTAAAGTAGAAGTTCTTGGAAAATCTGAACCAGACCAGATACTGAAACTGTCTACCTTCTGATAGGGATTAAGCCTGCAATTTGCCCTCATAATGATCTCACCGGCTTCTTTTTTACCTGTTTCCGGATAAGCTTTAAAATCCATCAGTAAAACTGCATGGATCTCCTGTCGGATATTTTTTTTGCCCTCTGACATATTTTCCACTTCAATGCCAAAAACAACACAGTCTTTCACCATATTCGAAGCTGATTTTATAGCATTTTCCACATCATAAGGATAAATATTAAGCCCATCGGGGCGAACAATAAGATCATCTACCCTTCCCTTGATAAAAACATCTCCGCTGCTGTCAACTTCTGCTATGTCTCCGGTTTTAAACCATCCGTTTTGAAGTGTTATTTCGGTTGGGTTTTCCGATTCATAATATCCGCTGCTGACATTTTCTCCCTTTATGTATATTTCGCCATCAACAATTCTAACTTCCTGTCCATTAAGAAAACTTCCTACAGAACCTTCCTTATTTTTTGAAGGGTCCGTCAAAGTTATCATTGGTGCTGTTTCCGTAAGTCCATATCCCTGAAAAATGCTGTAACCAAGACATCTGAAAAAATCTTCGGTTTCAAAATCAATAGCCGATCCTCCGGAAATTATTGCGATAAATCTCCACCCGATCTTAATTTTTATTTGCAAGAATAAAGGAAATCTTATCCACCACCTGACATTTCTCAGCCTTTTATATTTTCTTCCGAACGCCTCAGTGTTAAGTTTGTATTTTATGACAATATAATTTTTGATCATCGAAATCAGCTTAGGTAAAGCACCTAGAATCCATATTTTTTCTTTCTTAATGGCTCTTAGTATTTCTTCTGGATTTATGCTGTTTAAAAATACTACAGAGCTTCCGATCATTAAGGGAATAAAAATGCCTATAACCTGTCCGTACATGTGGCTTAGCGGGACAAGACTTAAAAGCCTCAGGTTAATTATAAGATTAAATATGACTTTCCATTTTTCTACCACAGGCCTTGCAGCCATTAAATTGGAACTTATATTTTTATGGGAAAGCATTACACCTTTAGGCCTGGAGGTAGAGCCGGATGTAAAAACAACTTCAGCAAGGCTGTCATCATTTATTGCAATTTTCTCATAATAATCATCTTCAAAATCATAGTTTTTAACAATACTTTCCAGGTCATCAATTAATATTATCCTAATTTTTTTATTATTAAGCTCAACATAACTATTTTCCGGATCTGATCCAAAACTTGAATAATTAAATTCCGGTTCCAGTTTCTTATCTGGCGGTTTTTCCTTATTATACGATCTGCCTAATTCTGTATCTGTTTCTTTGCCAATTCTTTCGGTATTATAGACTCTTATAAGCTCTGTAATTTCACGAAATGTCTCGTTTTCTTTAGAATATAAAATTAATTCCGGATTTATGCTCGCAACGACACTTTGTTCAAAATCAAAGTCAGATTTATAATCGATTGGAACCACCGTAAATCCCATCTTAAGACACGCAACAAAAGCAGCTACCCATTGAGGTGAGTTAGGACTTTTAATTATTATTTTACTGTCTCTTTTTATACCTTTTCGGGTTAAAAAAGAAGCTAATTTTCTTGAAATATTATAAATCTCATAATATTTCCAGCTGAAAGTTCTGTATTTTCCACAAACATCAAAGCTTCTGTTCTTATTTTTACCCAAAAAGCTTTCAGTTAAAAATTCAGTTAATGCTGACATTTTTTCAAATTAATTAATTATTTTTCATCCATCCGATCATATCTATAAAGCCGGTTTTAACCGGAACTGAAATATTGCCGCCTTCATCAAACCGGATTATTTTTTAAGTATTTACCCATCAGATAAGTCAAGGTGTTCACTTTATCATAATCAATATCTCCATCTGAATAAATAATTTCTTTTTCTGCATCGACACTGACTACTTCCCCTATGAACATATCATGGGTTCCAAGATGGATTATGTCCTTTACCCTGCATTCAATACTGATCTGGCATTCCTTAATCAGTGGAGTTTTGATTATAAAAGGTTTTTCTTTTGTCAGATTTGATTTTTCAAATTTATCAACATTTCTGCCTGAATGGGTTCCGCAAAAATCACATGCTTCGGCCATTTTTTCATCAGGAATATTAATTACGAATTCCTTTGAAGAACTTATCAGTGCATGTGAATACCTTGAAAGTCTTATGGAAATCGAAATAAGCGGCGGATTGCTGCAAACCGTCCCGACCCATGCAAGAGTTATAATATTATCATTCTTGCCATCGGAACAGGAAACAAGTACGACAGGATTAGGGTACAGGCGTTCAAATTTTCCTATTGATTGTTTCATTTATTCTCCCATCATAATAATGTCCTTTATTTTAAAATTTTACGAACTATATAAATTTTCAGGATAATCACTTATTTTTTGAGTCCTCTGATAATTTTCTTTGCTTTATTGATTTTAGGCTTATAATATCATGAAAACACAATTATTTAATTTAAATTTATCTGCCATGTAAATATTTTTAAAATATTTGATAATTCAGGTTTAACATATATTTTTAACTTATAATTAATTACAGAAAATGAGGAAATGATAAAAAACAAAAATATCCGCATAAAAGAAAATGCCCAGGCTAATTTTGCTTCCGGATTTAACTGTGCTGAATCTGTGCTTCTTGCGATCGCAAAGGAATTGAAAATAAGATCTGCTTCGGTTCCAAAAGTTGCGACAGGTTTTGGTGCAGGAGTAGGAAAACATGGAGATATCTGCGGTGCATTAAGCGGTGCTGTTATGGCAATGGGTATCGTTGAAGGAAGAACTAACCCAAAAGATCAGGAGTCAAAAACAAAAATATACGCCAAGACAGCAATACTTATGGAAGAGTTTAAAAAAGAATTCGGATATATCACCTGCAGGGACTTAACAGGATGCGATCTCCTGACAAAAGAAGGACAGGATAAGTTCTCAGATCATAAAATTCATGAGCAGATTTGCACTGGATTTGTTGCCTTTGCTGCTGGAAAAGGCTTGGAACTTATAAGTAAAAATAAGTAAAAGATGTTCATTTTAAATTAATTAAGATGGTAAAATAACTCATATGGTTCTTAAATAGTTGCAATATTATTAAAATAAATAATATGTTATTA
Source organism: bacterium (assembly GCA_021371805.1). Lineage (GTDB taxonomy): Bacteria > Actinomycetota > Humimicrobiia > Humimicrobiales > Humimicrobiaceae > JAMDDL01. The sequence goes on along the minus strand of JAJFVM010000152.1, from coordinate 3,203 downwards.
TTAAATTAAGAATCACATATTTCGGGGAAATAAAATTAAGTAATGAGCAATAAGCTGACCGCCATAGATTTTGAAACTGCTAATGAAAAACTTTCAAGCGCATGTGCTCTCGGCATGGCAATAGTTGAAAATAACAAGATAATAAAAAATATGCACTGGCTTATCAAGCCTCCGGAATTATATTTCAGACCCTTTAATACATATATTCATGGAATATCAGAGAAAGATGTTGAAAAAAAGCCGGAATTTTTCAGACTCTGGCCTACTATTAAAAAATATCTTGAAGGCAATATAGTGATTGCTCATAATGCCAGCTTTGATACCGAAGTTTTAAGAAAGCTCCTTGATGTGTACCAGTTAGACTATCCTGAACTAAGTTATGCCTGCACTGTCAACCTGTCAAGAAAAGTCTGGAAAGGCTTCGAAAATTATAAGCTTAACACCGTAGCCGAACATCTGAATTTCAGCTTCAGGCACCATAATGCAAAAGAAGATGCCATGGCTTGTGCGAACATAGCAATTGAAGCTTTAAAAAAATTGCAGGCAAATGATTTTAATGAGCTGATGAAAAAAACTAATTTAAAAACAATAAAGTTTGAACGACGTATAACAGTAAGCATTACTTAAATTTCCTTTTTATGTTTATAAGCAGCATTTCTTATTATGTGGATAAGACCTCCTAAAATTGCTATCAAAAGATTAACCATAAGAACTATCAATGAGAACGTAAGAGCCGAACTTGAAGAAATACCAAATTCTTTCAGGAGAACTACAATAGTGTTCTCCCTTAGTCCAATCCCCCCAAGTGTAATTGGAATATTTGATATTGTCCACGTTATTGGTACGATAAATAAATAAGATAGAAAATTTAATCTTATTTTTAATGCAAGGCCTATAAAATAGAAGCTTATAAAAGTACTGAGGTTTCCAAGAAGACTATACATGAAGCTTAAAGCCAGTGATTTACCTTTATGTTTATAGCTATCTAAAACATTTGAAAACTCCAGAACATTTCCGCTGAACCTTTTTAAAAATTTAATCTTGCTGAAAAGTATGTCTATTTTAAATTTTTTTGGGAATATTGTAATAATTATAATAAAGAACACAATCGGAAGCACCACTGCCAGCCCAAGTGCAAAAGATTCGTTTAAATGCTTATACATCCCCAAACAAAGGGATATAACTAAAAACAATAAACCGCTTAAAATACCAAAGAATCTGCCAAGATAAATTGCAAGAATATTTTCATTTAAAGGAATCTTAAATGACTTGTGCATATCTATTCCTCTGTATGCATCTCCCCCTATGGTAGTTGGAAGCAGTGTGCCGTAAAAAAAACCTATTAAAACAGAGCCTAACAGATAAGATTGCGGTATATATATCCTGTGGGCAGCCAGAAGAGAATGCCATCTTGGAGATTCCAGCGCAATGCCAAAAAAATAAAATAAAATCCCGATAAGCAAAAAAGCTATATTCAGACTTTTAAGTAATTCAGGTATGCTTTCTAAATTTTTAAAATTTAATATTATAAGAACTGCAAATAAACCAACACTAAAAATAATCCTTGTAAATAATAAAAGTTGCCTCTTGATATTTTTACGCATAAATTTTTATTCATTTTAGTTAAAAAATAGCTCAATCAAGCATAATATCCTATATGATAGCATAAGCTGCTTTCGTGATACAAAATAAATATTTTTTAAAACTCTTTTAAATTCCTGTTTTCTTTCATTTCCGGACAGATATCCGGATGCAAAAATAAAGAACTAAAAATATCTCCATAACGGAATTTTAAATTTATGATTAAAATATTATCAATATTGGCTCAGCGATCATTTACCAAACGTGAAAATTATTTTCTTAAATTTAACTTGTCAATTCGGAATAATTAAACCAGGGCTAAGAAATATTAATATAAAATTGCTAATTATATATACTTAAATCACTGGAGTTTAAATTATAAACCTTGTAGCTGATCTCCTGTTCTACATCCGGTTTTCCACTTCCATCCCAGGTGTAATTAAAACCATCAAAATAATAGCTGTACCAGTCCATTGTTACACTCTTATGCAGGAAACTTGAGCCTCTTTCCATCACAAGATTAAGGTAAAGAGTTCTTGGCATAAAATTATCTTCTGAAGTAACATCAAATGGAATCCAGCCATATCCCGGCAATTTTACTTCTACCCATGCATGACCAAATTCAAGAGTCTTATCTGGTTCTGCCAAAACTGCCTCTACCGGCACACCTGCCGCAATTCTCGATGGAATGCCTGAAGCTCTTAAAAGTGCCGTATATAATACTGCATAGTCTGCGCATATCCCCTTACCTAAATCCAGTATTTTTGAAGCATAATAAAAATCATAATTTTTATCTTTCGCTCTTTCATAATCATAATGTAATTTTTCTGTTACAAAATTATATAATTTTTGTGCTATTTTTACCGGATCTTTTTCATTGCCCGCAACTTTTTTTGCTGCACTCTTAATGGTGCTGCTGTCGGAATCTATAAATAAATCTTCTGAAGTATATAATTTCAGGTCAGGATCATTTTCATCATAAGAATACTGGCTTGATTTTATTTTCTTAAAACTTAATTCAGGCATTTCCACCTTGCATTTTAAACTTGCCGTGAAAGATTTACCTGGGTCAAGTTCGTCATATTTAAGATGAAGTATTTCATTAAAATCGTTATCAAAAAAGATTTCCTGGCTTGCAGAATTAGTTTTGACATCGGTAACCTCCTGGAACGGAATAAAATTTTGGGGAGTCTTGGTAAAACACTCAAGATTTTTAAGTACGGAATTGCTGTTATTAATAATTTTTGTTATAACTTCGACTGTAAATTCATGGTTTTCTATTAAATTTACAGGAGTAGTATTTGAGACAATCTTTATTTTTGTTTTTTCAGAATCTTCAAGGTTGCCGTCTGTAACTTTCAAACCAATCTCATATTCTCCCGTTTTCTTAAATACAACAGAAAGTTTATCCTCTGCTGCGGTAGAAGATTCGATAAAATCATTTTCTGCTCCCTTAATGTCCCAGTCATAGCTCAGATCATCGCCATCGGCATCATATGAACCAAGGCCTGAAAAATAAACCGGATTATTTATAGTAAAGACATATGTATCGGATGTATTTTCATATTGCACTTCATCTCCGATAACTTCAATATCTGCATCCGGCTTATTATTTTTTACTT
>JAJFVM010000223.1 GCA_021371805.1 bacterium | reverse complement strand
GATTAAATCTATTTAAACCGATTAAATAGGGGGAAATGATATTATGGATTTTAAAGACTGTATAAATTTTGCAAATGAAACGCCTGTTTGCTATCTTGCAACAGTAGAAGGAGACCAGCCTAGAGTTAGAGCACTTGGATTCTGGTTTGCAGATGAAAATGGATTTTACTTCCAGATTGGAGCAATGAAAGATATGTTTCCGCAACTTCAGGCAAACCCAAAAGTCGAGGCATGTTTTTGGCAGCCAGATGATGCAACCGGAAAAATGATGAGGGTAGCTGGCGAAATAGAATTTTTAGATGACCCAGATCTCAAAAAAAAGGTTTTAGAAGACAGGCCATTTCTTAAAGAGTTCGGCATGACATTTGACAGTCCGGGTCTTATAATCTTCCGTATTGCCAAAGGTGAAGCCTACTTCTGGACAATGGCAACTAATTTTGAGCCTAAAAAGTTCATTAAGTTTGGCTAAACACAAATTTAATATATTTTCTTTTTTTCTACAAATAAAATATTTTTATACAATTTAAAAAGATATGATATAAGCAGTTTAATTAAGTGGAAACTGGTGAAAAAGGATGAAAATAACTGTTTTGCTTGAAAATACCAGTCTAAAAAATTCTGATTTATTTGTAGAGCATGGACTCTCACTATTTATTGAAAAAGATGGATATAACATTCTTTTTGATACTGGAGGTCCGCAGGAAAGTGCCATAAAAAATTCATCAAAATTAGGCATTGATCTATCAAAAGTGGATGCTGTAGTTATTTCGCATGGACATAACGATCATACGGGGGGACTTCTAAAATTTTTCCAGATTAACGATAAAGCGCCTGTATATATTAAAAAAGAGGCTTTAGGTTCATATTATTCAAAGCGTCCTGATGGCGAAAAATACATTGGTACTGACAACAAAATAGCTGAAAAATATCTAGAAAGGTTACATTTTGCCCATAAAACTTTAGAAATAGCTCAAAATATATTCATAGTGCCCAATATCCATAAAGAATTCGCAGTTCCGTATAATAATTATGTTTTATTTGAAAAAATAAACGGAGAATTAGTAAGAGATGATTTTAAACATGAATTATTCTTGGTAATAAATAATGATAATAATTTAACGGTTTTCTCTGGTTGTGGGCACAGTGGAATCAAAAATATCATAAATACTGCTAAAGAGGTTTTTCCTGATAAAAAGATAAGTACTGTAATTGGGGGGTTACATCTCCAGGCTGGAGCTAGTACATTTGTAGTGGCTGAAAAAGAAGAAATTGGAGAAATAGCTGAATGGCTTGTTTTAGAAGGAATTGGAGATGTTTATACTGGTCACTGTACTGGAGAACGAGGAATGGATCTGATGTGGCCAATTTTAAAGGATAAACTAAAAAGAATTTATACTGGGATGAAAATTACTTTATAAATTAAGTATAAATCTATACTGATTACATTAAGTTACAGGGTGAAAAAAAATAATGTCACTTATAGCCAGGAAAGAATTAGAGAAAGAACAGCGAAGAAATGATATCCTAAATGCAGCAGAGAAGTTATTCTTTTCTAAAGGTTATGAAAATGTCTCTTTAAAGGATATAGCCAAAGAAGTGAAATTAGGCAGGTCTACTCTTTACCTGTATTTTGAAAATAAAGAAGAATTATTTTTTGCAATTGTACTTCGTGGAGCTCAAATTTTATATGGAATCGTGTTAAGAGAGTCTAAAAAAGCAAGAACTAGTTTTGAGAAACTTGCTGCATTTAGAGATGCATATTATGAATTTTCTAAAGAATATTCGGATTATCTTAAGGCTTATAACTATTTAATATCTGGAAGGTTTGATCTAGCAAATATTGAGCCTGCTGAACATAGACCTGAATTTTTTGCTGATAGTAAGCTATATTATGAATATAAAAAGAAATTTGACAAGATATATCTAAAAACTTTAGAAGAGGGCAATGTTGTTAACTATCCTTTGCCCAAATTTACAGCCAGCCAATATTTGAATGAAATCCTTATTTTGCGCCGTGAGATGTTGGATATATTTCGTAGTGCGGTAGAACAGGGTAAAAAAGAAGGAATAGTTAGACCTGATGTCAATTCGGTTGAAGTGACTGTCTTGCAAACTTTAATTGCAAATAGTATTGATAATTTACCTCCAGACCTTAAAGGTTTACTTGAAGGCCAGAATATTAGTCAAGAAGAATTTTTAAAGGATGTTGGAGAGTTAATGGGTCATATGATTAATAACAGAAAAAAATATAAATAACGATTAATTTTCTCGTTATTAATGTACCTATCGTTGATTTTTATAATTTTCTTTGATTATGCGCTGTTTTTATATAACTGGGATTAATAGCTTTTTTATACGAATTTTAAATGAAATTACAATAATATTTTGATTTTAATTCTGCATTCTTCATTAATTAATTTATCAAAAACTTTAAATATGT
>JAJFVM010000219.1 GCA_021371805.1 bacterium | reverse complement strand
CCATAAAGTAAGAAAACGATCCAGAACAGATAATTTTTTTACAACTGATTCCTCCTTGGCCATTTTTAACCTTTCGTCTTAAAATAATATCTATTATTAAAATACATATGCTATGCTGCCATATCAGGATTTACATGTTTTTCTAAATTATATTTATATATTTATATATGTCAATATATATATTTATAATTTATAATAATTATTAAAAAAATAAAAAAATTAATTTAATGAAACTAAAAGAAATCAGTAGATTTGGTCATTTTGAATTATGCAAAAACGCTTTTAAAACATCGGGTAATTTTAAGTATTAATGCTATTTTATCCTTACGAACATCGATAAAAGCCCATATTGATTTTAATATTTATAGTTATTATAATAAACATTAAAATAATTATAATTATAGCTATTAGTGAGCAGCATGAAAACCATACAGATGACAATGGATGAGAGCTTGATTAAAGAAGTAGATAAGATAGCAAAATTATCAGGAAAAACACGTTCAGCATTTACTCGTGAAGCTTTAATAAAAGCCATCCAAGATATTAAAGAAGAAGATTTGGAAAAAAAACAAATCGAAGGATATAAAAAGAATCCGGTTAAGATTGGTGAATTTTCCGATTGGGAATCAGAACAAGTTTGGGTGAATTAATGAGAAGAAATGAAATACGATGGTATGAATTTTTTTATCCAGATAAAAAAAGGCCTGTTCTTATATTAACCCGTAACTCAATTATCGAATATTTAAATGAAATTACAGTTGCTCCCATTACGTCTACGATAAGGAATATTCCGTCCGAGGTACTTCTGACAAAAGCTGATGGTATGCCAAAAGATTGTGCAGTTAATCTTGATCATTTGCAGACTGTTTCAAAAACTAAAATAGGCGGATTAATAACTACTTTAAATTCTTATAAAATGTCTGAGGTTCAGCATTCTCTTCTTTTTGCACTTGATTTTAAACCGGAATAATTGATCAGACCAGGAAAATTTCTTTGGATTTCTTTTTTAATTAAATATACGAAACATATTGCTGATTTTATCATACCTGCCGAACAATAAAACAAAGACAGCCTGAATTACAGTGCTGGTATAAAAATATTTTTCCTGATAAAATTAGCCATTAAAATAATCCCGGGGACATTATATGTATCTGGTAAATAATTTAAACTCAAACCCTTATTTTAATATTGCAGCAGAAGAATACCTTTTAAGACATAAAAAAGAAGATTACTTTATGCTATACATAAACTTACCCAGCATAATCATCGGGAAAAACCAGAATGCGTTGTCGGAAATAAACATTGAATATGTCAAAAAAAACAAATTGCCTGTTGTAAGACGGCTGTCCGGAGGCGGTGCGGTTTACCATAGCATGGGTAATTTAAACTTTTCCTTCATTATTAAAGACAGCAAAGACAATCTTATGAATTTTAAAAAATTTACAACACCGATAATTGAAGTTCTGAAAGGTTTGTCAATAAACGCAGAAAGCACCGGAAGAAATGATCTTGTAATTGATGGCAAAAAATTTTCAGGCAATGCTCAGTTTAAAAGCAAAGACAGGTTTCTACACCACGGAACACTGCTTTTTTCCTCTGATATTTCCGAAGTATCAAAATCATTGAATGCCGATCCTATTAAATTCGAGGATAAATCAACAAAGTCTGTATCCTCCCGTGTAACAAATATTGCTGATTATTTAAATGAAAAAATAACCATCGGGGAGTTTAAGGAATTAATCCTCAAACAAATAATAACTGATAACCCGGAATACAATTTTTATGAATTTTCCGAAGATGATCTGGGAGAAATAAATGAGCTTGTAAAAAATAAATATAAAACATGGGATTGGAATTATGGTTATTCCCCTAAATACAACTTTTCAAACAAGAAAAAGTTTTCAGGTGGTCTTGTTGAGATATATCTGGATGTTGAGGATGGAATTATCAAAAACGCTAAAATTTATGGTGATTTTTTCAGCAAATCAGATATAGTCAATATTGAAAAAGCATTAAAAGATATAAGGCATAGTGAAAATGAGATATCCGGTCTTCTTGCCCAATTCAATATAGACGAATATTTTATAAACATTACCAAAGACGAGATTTTAAGCTTATTTTTTTAAATTAATAGAGGCCTTAAAAGTCAATAAATTTCGTCAATTGATTAGTTTTAGTAATTTTTAATGACTATAACCGTTAACGTTAATAAATTTTAAGCTCCATAAAACTTGCTATCTGATTAAAGTCTTCATCTTTATGTAAAAACAGCAAATTATTTTCTATTGCTATTTGGGTAATCAGGCAATCAATAATTTTTCTGACAGTAATTCCCTTTTGCCTGCCGGCCTGGTATATTGATGCTGCTTTAACATATGTTTCCGGGTATACAGGATTAACAACAGGTAAATTTTTTAACAATTCAGCAGTTAGTTTAATCTACTATTACCATTTCCTGTTGCTCCGCATATCTTCAATGCTTCCTTCTCAATTTACTTTTCCTTTTAAACTTAAAATTTCATACATTTTTTCTCTGTCTACAAAGCTTTTTAAGGCATAATTGATAAGTTCCTTCATCATTGCCATTTGCTGCTGTTTCCCGGGCCGAGTAACAGAATGAGAGAATCATCATTAAAATGAAAAAGGTAGATAGAAAAGGAGAGTGGCTATGTAAAATTAAAATAGAACAAAATGACGGGCAGATTCGTTGTAATTAACGAAAAATTCCCCACTGGTGCTTGGGGAAAAATATTTTCAAAAGTGAGGAATTTTAACTTGAAAAAAACAAGTATATTGTAATATAACTTAAATTATCATTACTTATTTAATATAATACTTTGGGTGGGATAAGCAAATTCTATTTTTTCTTTTTCAAAAACCTCCTTTATTTTTAGGTTTATTTCCTGCTGTATATCCATATAGACATTATAGTCACTTGTATCTATAAAATATACGACTTCATAATTTAAGCTGAAATCACCATATTCTTTAAAATGCACTCTATCAGGTGAAGCTTTATCAATATTGTTTATGATTTTTTTCACAATTCCGGGAATTATTTTTAGTTTTTCTACGGTAGTATCATAAGTAACTCCAAAGGTAAATAAAATTCTTCTTTTTTCCATTCTTTTATAGTTATTTATTCTAACAGAGGTAAGTTCCTTATTAGAAACTACAAGTTCCTGGCCTTGTAAAGTTTGAATTCTGGTTGATTTTATTCCTATTTTTTTAACTGTTCCCAAATCATTTCCAATTATTATAAAATCTTCTGGCTTAAATGGTTTATCAAAATGGATAGAAAAATAGGCAAAAAAATCCTCTAATATTCCCTGAAGAGCAAATGCAATGGCTATACCTGCAACACCAGCTCCTGCCAGTAGACTGGTTATATTATAACCTAAGTTAGAAACTATTAGAAGAAAGGCTACAATCCACAGAGCAGCAATTATTATTTTTTTTACTACACTGCCTACTCCTTTAGCTAATTTTTCTCTCTCTTCTTTACCTTGGTCTATTTTATCCATAAAATAATCTAACAGTTCTCCCAGTACTTTAATACCATAGAAGACAAATACTACAACTATAATAGTAAAAGAAATTTTATCAGCTAATGAAGGAAGATTTATATATAGCAATGCTATATATATTGATAAAAAAACATAGAAAGGCCAACCTATTCTATCAATAATCCTTATGGTTAAATTTTTTTCAATATCTATCTTTTTTAAGATTAGCCTTTTTATTCTTTTAACGATGCCAAATTTAAATATTCTTGATGCAAAGAATATTCCCAGAAATATCCCTAAAGCTATAAGATATGCTTCTACTGTGTTATTGAAAAAACTGTATTTTAGCAGTTCTTTTATTTTTTCCATTTGACACTCCATTCTTTTAAAAATAAGTTTTAGAAATTTTAAAACTGCCTCTTGTGAGGATTAAACTATTTTAACTTTCATTATAAAAACTTAGTGTTAAATTAAAAGTAGAAAAACAAAATGATAATGGGAATTTGGCAAAGTTTACATAATAATTCCCCACTGGTGCCTGGGAAAAAATATTTGCAAGAGGGAGGGGTGCGGACAAAATCTTGGACTTTCAGAGACAGGAGGATGTCCGTATGTATTCAAGAGAAAAACGCATGAAGGCAATCGAGTTTTACCATTAGCATTTTGTGTCAGGTGCTGGCCACTATTATCTGATCCTTATTTGTGACCGAATTATATTAGTCTCTTCAGATACAGATTTAATACCAGCAGTAAATAAAGCAAAAGAAAAAGGGAAGATTGTCGAATATGTAGGTTTCTCGCATCGTCCAAGTGTCGCCATTGTAGCTCGCTGTAATGAATCACACTTGCTCAAGAAAGAGGATCTTTTACCTTTTATTAAACCTCAAGTTAAAGAATCCATCAAGTAGCTGAACAAAAAAAATCCTGCAAATGCTTGCGCCTTGCAGGAAAGTTTAGTGATTGTATACTATCATGCTTAAACAGGGTTTGCCAAGATGGCTAGCCTCAAATCAGCTTCGAAGAACTAATTTTTTTAATTTTACCCAAAACGGGCAAACTTTTAAGAATCTTAAATGTTTTAAATTTTGGGAGGTGCTGATTTTATAAAGCTTACCAGGAAGGATTGAGTTTCCAAATAATGATAGTCATGCATTTTACATCAATACAAAATTACTTGCCGGTCTGCTGCCAGCACCCGGTCAAGCTCATTACCTTGATCTTGGGGAGCAGTCACAGTATCTATTTTCCCGTCGCTTATATATTTTTTTTGGGGATTCCTTTCAAAATAATCAAGCCAATCATATATCCCCGAGTTATCGACATTGATCTCGCCGGCCCTTATCCTTGGGATACTTAATGGATCGAAATCAATACTGAAAGGAGAGGGGGCAGGATTGCTGCCTACAAGAATAACTGCTTCGTTGATGTAGCTGCTGCCCATATAGCTTCCCTCTAATAAAAGGTCCTTGTTCTGAGGATATTTACCATAAGGAAGTGAGATGCTTCGAGCTTCGTAACCGGGTACGACCTCAAATGTTTTTTCCACGTTAAGCGCTATTTCCATTACGACCTCTTGCTCTGTTAACCCCAAAAGGTCGGCATGACTGTAAGTGTGGTTCCCGATCTCATAACCGTTATCTGCAAGAAACATAAGTTTTTTTTCAATAAGGTCCTTCTGGCCGAAAGGATTGGGATAATATATATAAAAGGAAGAGCCTTTACCGAAATCTGGATGTTGCCTGCAAAAATCCTCAAGGATGCCTACTGCACAGTCAGGATCTAACATATGTCCGTCATCTGTGATGATATAGTTGAACTGTCCCTGAAGTCCATCATCAAAGGTTACCACTACCGGGCTCATTCCAGCCTCTATATCTATTTCTGCCCTTGCATAATCCAGCAGGTTAATAAGCCTGTAGCCATTCTCATAAAGATTTTGCAGGTCTTTCCTGAGATTATCAGGTGTCCTGCTCCATTCGCCCTCAGTGCTGCCTATCTGGTGGTACATCAGTACCATCACCTGGCCAAGTTCATTGGGCTTGTATTCTGACAGGTCCAGTCCTGCCGCAATATTGTCCTGAGTCTTTCTTTTATCTTCAGCTTCCATGTTTTTTTCTTCAACATCCGGTATCTCTTCTTTTTCTTCCAAATAGTCTTGTCCGGGCTCCTGACTTTCACTGGATCCTGCAGTGATGCTGGAAGAATCACTTACAGGGGCTATGTTTTTAGAACATCCTAAAAAAAGATACGGAAAAGAAAGGAAGACTGCCGCAGCAGTAACCATCATTAAGAGGTCAAAAAGATATTTTTTAAACATCCTCACGCTTTTAAAGGTCATCTGTCTTTTAGCTGGCTTAAT
>JAJFVM010000147.1 GCA_021371805.1 bacterium | reverse complement strand
CTGATAAAGATTTTATTTTAACCAATACCCGCCAATTTTCTATTGATATTGTAAAACAACCGAAGATGTTATATGTTATAAAATTAATTTTTTAAAATGTTTTATTAAGAGGAGCGGAAAGAATTGAAGTTTGTTGACTATAAGTGCAATGAATGCGGAGTTGTTTCGGAATATTATGTAAAAAGTGATGATTCTGATGAAATAAAGTGTGAAGCTTGCGGAGGCAGGGATATGAGCAGAGTTTTTGCACCTATCAGCTCAAAGAAGTCATCTTCGGATGGTGATTTTTCATCGTCAGGATCTTCTTCCGGGAAGAGCTGTTCCGGCTCGTGTTCCGGTTGCAGCGGGTGCTCTTCATAAGAGGCAGAAAGGTTAAACATGAAAGTTCAAATAGATTGCGTCCCATGTCAGGTCAAACAATGTCTTGCTACTGCCAGAAAATTAACCGATGATGAAAAGCTGATTTCTAAAACTTTAAAGGAAGGTTTAAATATTGCGGCTGCATTTGAAACACACGAAAATGTATTCTCACTTTATTATGCTATGCAGCAGAACGTTAAAAAAATAAATCCTGACAGCGACCCCTATAAAGAATTTAAGAAAAAATTTAATGAAATTTGCCTTAATATTGCACCGGATTTAAGCAAGATTGCTTATGACTCGAAAGACATATTCGAAACCGCATTAATAATATCTCTTGCCGGCAATGCTATCGATGTTATGCAAGGTAATGTCTTAAATGAAAAATATCTTAAACAGTCAGTTAAGAATTCTTTTAACCAGAGCTTAAGGAAAGATAATATCAGTCTCTTGAAAGAAAACATCATAAATGCCAGAAAAATATTATTTATCGGTGATAATGCCGGAGAAATAGTTTTTGACAGGATTTTTATAGAAATATTAAAAGATAAAATTTTAAAAAGTTCTGATTCTGATAAAATAACGTATTCCGTAAGAGGAGGCCCTACTTTAAATGACTCAACACTTACCGATGCACTTATGATAGGCATGGATAAGGTTGTAAAAGTTGTGACTACCGGTATTGATTTGCCTGCAGCTTATCTCCCATTGTGTTCAAAAGAATTTAATGAAGAATACAACAGCTCAGATCTGGTTATTTCCAAAGGCCAGGGCAATTTTGAAGCTCTTTTCAGTGAAAGAAAAAACATATTCTTCCTTCTTAAATTAAAATGTGAAACCTTTTTAAAGTTTTTTGATGGCAGGTATGAACTTGGAGAAGTAGTTGTCGAACATGCTAAAATATAATAGAAATGTTTTTAAAATATCTGGAACTTAAAAATTTCAGGAACTACAGCAACGTTAACCTTGATTTAAACTCCGGGTTAATATTGTTTCTTGGCAATAACGGTGCCGGCAAGACTAATCTTCTGGAATCGGTATTTTATCTTTCAAATGGTAAATCTCATAGGCTTTCTACTCAAAACGACTTGATTAACTGGAAAAGCGATTACTGTATTATCAGGGGTATTATCGAATCTGGCGGAGAAGATAAACTTATTGAAATTCAGTTAAATAATGACGGCAGTTTAAAAATTAAGTTAAATAAAGTTTTTATTAAGAATAAATCCGGTTTTACTTCAGATCTTGCAACAGTAATTTTTTCTCCTGATGATTTAAGAATTATAAAATCGTCACCTTTCTATAGAAGAAATTTTCTTGACGATATTCTTGAGAAAACAGACAGGAATTTTTTGAGTTTAAGACTAAAATATCAAAGAATATTAAATCAGAGAAACAGTTTGCTCAAGAGTATTTCAGGATTTAATATTTCAAGTTCAAACAATACTATTGAGGTATGGAATGAAAAACTTGTGGAGATGGGTAGTCTTATAATCAATAAAAGACTGAATTTGCTGAATTTAATAAAAACAAAATTTATAAAGTATATGAATTATTTTTTTGAAAGCAGAAAAGCCGATGTCAGATATATATTCAGCTGGGATAGGTTTGAGCCCAATGGGAATTTTACGAATGGAAATTTGGAAAATGATACGAATATTTCAGATAATCAGCCAGCCAGGAAAAAAGACTTTGAATATAATGCAAGCAGTCATTTTGTTTTAAGTGATCTAAATGATAATGCCGTATTTATTGAAACCGATACGATTAGCAAAAAAAGCGGAGCTTATTTTGTATCTGATAAAGACTGTTTAAACAATTATTCTTTAAATAATATTTTGTTGGGCAAGGTTTTTGAGGAAAAATTAAATTTTTATTTTAAAAAGGATGTTGCCATAAAAACAACAACGGTGGGACCGCATAGAGATGACTTAGTTATAACGTTGGGTGATGACTGCGATATCAGAAACTTCGGATCGCAGGGACAGCAAAGAATTGCGGCGATATGTTTGAAATTGGCAGAGCTTGATTTACTTGCGGAAAATATTAATGAAAAACCTATGCTTCTGCTTGATGATGTTTTGTCTGAACTTGACCTTGAAAGGAAGCATCTTCTGCTTCAACTGATAGGTAATAACTATCAGACTTTTATAACTGCAGCAAACTTTGACTATCTAAAGGATATAGATTTAAAATATTGCGAAAAATATCTGGTAAAGGATAATGAGATTAAAAGATACTAAGCTGATATGTATTTTATTTAAAATCTTTTATTTTCGAGCTGGTTTCATAGCATGTAAATCAATATAAATTTTTATTTGATAATTTAAACTGATATTTTTAATTCAGTAAGATAAAAAACTGACCTGAATAATTTTAAAAATTATATTATAAAACAGGATTAAATATGTTATTATCTTGTAAATTTATTTCAACTTTTTGTAACGATAAACAGGGGTAACTATGCAAATTCATTACTGGATAATCCACATACTTATAATATTTGGTCTTATTGGCGGGCTTATATTTAAGGCAGTAACCATTTTTGAAGGGAATATAAACAAATTTGGCGACAGGAAGAATATTTCCAAGTGGGGAAAGTTCTGGCATTACATAGGTAGATTCGTAAGCAATTTTATTTCAAAGAAATTCTGGTATGTTGTCCTGGGTGTTTTTCTTGATGTTTTCTTTCATTTCAAACTTTTAAGAGAAAAACCGCTTAAATGGTTTGTCCACACTTTGTTATTCTGGGGTTTGCTTCTGTTGTTCCTGCTATCAATTTTATCTGGTATAGCAGTTGAATTTGCACCGATGCTAGGTTATCAGACAGGCAGTAATTGGCTCATAGATATGCTGGCGGATATGGACAACAGATGGACAGCGTTATTAAATGATGGATTGAATTTATTAATACTGGCAGGTGTTGTTCTTGCTTTAATCAAGGGTTTTATTCAGAAGAAAAAAATCAAGATGTTCGAAACCCTGGATATAGTTCTTATTTGCCTCATAGGATTTATCCTGGTAAGCGGATGGTTTGCCGAAGCTAGCAGGTATCTTGCAGAGGAGACACCATATTATATAGCTAAATTCGGGTTCATGGGATACTGGCTTTCTATTTTAATGAAACTTATTTCTCCTTTAACATCTCCACAAACCTGGCAGATATGGAACAGCTCCTGGTGGCATATTCATATTATAACCGTATGGCTTTCATTCTTATACATTCCATTCAGCAAACTATCGCATGTTATATTCAGTTCAATCGCAGGAAGTGTAAATAGCTTGGAAAAAAGAATTTTGATTAAGGAGCGCTAGAAATGGAAAAAACTAAAAATAAAATAAATGCAAAAAAATTTACGGTAAGCGAATTGCTTGATATACAGGGATGTACGAGATGCGGAATTTGCACTGCATTATGCTGCGCTTATGCAGGAAGCAGCGATATCGAAGTTTCTCCTGCAAAAAAGCTGAATCTTCTTAAGAAAAGAATTGATTACAAATATAGTTTGCTTGGAAGAATTTTCGGCCAGAAAGAACTTTCAGAAAAGGAACTGGCTGAACTTGAAAAAGCTGCTTTCCAGTGTACTTTATGTGCGAGATGTGAGGTAGAATGTCCGGTAAACCTGGGGCTTAAAAATATATGGCTTTCCCTGAGAGAAGAACTTGTTGAAGAAGGAAGATATCCTGAAAATCTGGATATACTTAAAAACATGCTTTTAAAGGGCAAGAACATATCTTTTGAGACCAATGAGTCGCGTATAGACTGGATTAACCAGGTTGCCGATATTCCGGAAGACAAATATGTTAAGGAGCAGGCTGAAGTTGTTTATTTTGTAGGCTGCGTTTCATCATTTTCACCGAGGGTATTTAAGATTCCAAGATCAATGGTTAAATTGTTCCAGCTTGCAAAAGTTGATTTTGCATTGATGGGTGAAGACGAATGGTGCTGCGGTTTTCCGCTTCTTGGAGCCGGATTTAAGGAAGAAGCCATGCAGTTTGCGGAACACAATATTGAAAGTGTAAATAAAAGAGGAGCTAAGTACCTGGTTGCAAGTTGTCCGACCTGCTATCATGTATGGAAACATATTTATCCCGAGATTGCTAAAGCATATATGGACAGATATACTTATCCTGTGCCGGTTTTATCAGATAAATTAAATTTTAATGTTCTTCATGAAGTTCAATTTCTATATAAGCTTGCCCGTGAAGGAAAATTCAAACTTAACCCTGTTAATAAAAAAATCACTTATCATGACCCATGCGATCTGGGAAGAAGCTCAGGAATTTATGATGAACCAAGGGAATTGATAAAACTAATCCCGGGTGTCCAGTTAATTGAACTTCAAAATATCAGGGAAAATGCAAAATGCTGCGGTGGTGGAGGAAATATTGAGGCAGTAAGTGCCCAACTTTCTGAAAATATAGCAAAGATAAGAGCACATGAGATTATGGATTCAGGAGCCGACATCGTTGTTTCTTCGTGTCAACAGTGCGTCAGAACAATTGCCGGAGCTTTAAAGAAGGAAAAATCAAAGATAAAAGCTATGGATATTTCCGAGCTCCTTCTTGAAAGTATTGAAGGCGGTTCAGAATAATAAGGCTGTTGCAGGGATACTGTTAAAAAGCAGGGCCGATTAAGAAACAATACTGGTAGTTAAGAAGAGCAGAATTTCTGGTTAAAAAATGAACGCTTGGCAGTTGTTTCTATTGAAATTCTTTATAATATCTAATGTTTTCTATGTTCTTAAAATGTTTATCAAAGCTGGCAATATAGGAGATATTATAATAAATAATTGTAGCGGCATGGACAGCATCGCGGGTATTTATGACAGGAGTTTTCAGTATAATTGATTTTGCGCTTTCTACTATATTAAAATTTATTGGCAGGACTTCATCTACAATATTGGAAAATTCATCAAATATTTCTATTCCTTTTTCCAATAAATTAATTGCCTGGAATCTGTATAAGATTTCCTGTAGAACTTCGACTGATGTTACCCCGTAAATATTACCATTGGAGATATTCTCAAGTATTTTTATTGAAGGTTCTTTATTTGAATGGGGACTTCCTGCAGCATATATGGGGATATTTGTATCAATAAAAACTTTATCCCTATTCATCATTCTCCCAAGCAGCTTTTCTGCCTTTTAAAATTTCTTTTTCTATATTTTCCGGACTTCTTACGGATAAATTCATGGACTTAAGCTTGTCAAGTGCCTTTAACTTTTCTTCTCTGCTTTTTATTCCATAATAAACAGCAACGGCCTCTCTGACGAGTTCCCCGATAGAAACGTTATCAGTACGGGATTTCTCTCTTAATTTTTCGTAAACTTCTTCGTCGAAAAGCAAAGTTGCTTTTTTTAATCCCATAATAAATCCCCTTGGTTTTAAATATGTATATGGCACTGTATACATAATAACTTTATTTGAAATAAATATCAATACAAAATTAAAATAAGAAGATGGTCAATATTATTTTATATAAAAAAATAGGAGATATGCAACATTAAGAAAAATCAGTTAGTGAAAAAATCAGATTTTCGTCTAAAACATTACAAAGTTTCTTATCTTTAGTCCAGATTTTTAACCTGTTTTCTTGTGCAAGCACTATTAGAATACTGTCAATTAAGCCGATACCTTTATTTATCAAATTGTTATCTGCTGAATAGATACCTGCTTTGATTAATATGCCAGCCTCACTTAATTTAGGGAGGCTATCCCAATATTTTAATATTATTTGCTGTTCGTTTTTTGATTTTATACCTTGGAGTAATTCTCCAAAAATACATTCAACAGCAAAGATTTCCAGGTTCTCAAGTTTCTTTTTAAATGGGTAGTAGTATTCTTCATTAAACTTAAGAAATTCTATCCATATTGAAGTGTCAGCAATTATTTTCATTTTCTGTTTATTTCGCGAATTTTTTCAGCCGAAAAATCAGAATTAAATTCTAGGGGATTATCTTTTATATATTCGTTTAATTCTCTGATGCGTTTTAAATCAACCCACTCTTTAATAGCAGTCGTAAGAGAGTCAGTAAGATTTTTTCCCCTGGCATATTTTTTTAATTCTGATATCAGTTCATCCGATATTAATGCTGTAATTTTCATAAGATGTATAATACGATATTTAATCGTATATTACAATATTATCAATCAGGATTAACCGGCAAATCGTGCTATGGATTATTTGACATCTTCAGAATATAATCAAATAAAATATTTTAGTATTCGAATAATATCGGAATTTATTTATCAGTACCAGATAATTAAAATTTTAAGATATATCCCGGAGTAATTGACAGTGGCAGGCGCTGACAAGATATCAAACATAATCGAAGATTATATTTCTGAACTTAATCTTGAAAAGAAGCTTAATAATTACAAACTTTTCAACCATTGGGAGGAGATTGTAGGGCAGGAGATTGCAAAGAATTCCAGACCTAAAAAGCTGAAAGATAAAGTTTTATTTGTTTCAACCGTAAATCCCATATGGGCAAGCGAATTAAGCCTGATGTCCCAGGATATAATAAAAAAAATAAACAACTATTTAAAAGAAGATATTGTCAGCACTTTAAGAGTTAAACCAGATCTTCAGGTAGATTAGTTTGGAAGAGTGCGCAAATAATGAAAATTGATTCATATCACATAGCTTGCACCAATTTACTAAAGGATAACGGAAATCCCATCTTGAAAAAAATAAATACTAAAGCAACGCTATGTTTGTCTTGTGTATCTTCTATAATACTGTTTTGCTGTCAGGCAAGATAATTATATTATGATGTACCTGTATAATAATTTTTTGGAGGATGTACAAGATTTCTCATCCACAACATTTGACAATATCGCAAAAGTAAGTGAAATTAATCTTAAAGTTTGGTATAATCTTTTAAATAATTAATATATTATTTGTTATTTTAAGCTTGAATAAATTTTATTATTTTTATTTGGGTAATAAGTTTGATAATTAGCGTTCAGGGCAGCGAAGCTTGTTACCCTTTTATTTTGTAAAAGGTAGGTGTGTTTTATTGTCAGAATCAACTTATGATGCCAAGGATATAACAGTTCTGGAAGGTTTATCTGCGGTTCGAAAAAGACCTGGAATGTATATAGGTTCCACCGGAACAAGAGGATTGCATCATCTTATATATGAAGTTGTTGATAATAGTATTGATGAAGCTATGGCCGGATTTTGTGACAGCATTCTTATTGTTTTAAATAATGATAATTCTGTTACCGTAGTGGATAACGGCCGTGGTATTCCGGTTAAGGATGTTGAAAAATATAACAGGCCTGCAGTTGAGATTGTTCTTACCAAATTGCATGCAGGAGGTAAATTCGGAGGAGAAGGATATAAGGTTTCGGGCGGTCTCCACGGAGTGGGTGTTTCTGTTGTTAATGCTCTTTCTGAAAAATTAATTATTTCTGTCAGAAGAGACGGATTTATTTTCACCCAGGAGTTCCATAAGGGTAATCCTGTTACTGATTTAATTAAGGGAGAAGCAACAACCTCACACGGTACAGCAATTACATTTTGGCCGGATCTGGAAATTTTTGAAGAAGTTGATTATAAGGATGAAATATTATCCACCCGGTTTAAAGAAATGGCTTTTCTGAATAAAGGGCTTAAAATTACTTTTATTGACAGAAGAGACGATCCTGAGAAAAAAGAGGAATTTCAATATTCCGGAGGGATTATGGATTTCATTAAATATCTTTGCGAGAAAAAAGATGTTATTCATAAGAAAATTATTTATATGCAAAATCAGGATGGCATGCAGGAAGTTGAAATAGCCATGCAGTATACAAGTGGTTATGCAGAATCAATATTTTCATTTGCCAATAATATCAATACTACGGAAGGCGGAACTCACTTAAGCGGTTTTAAAGGCGCAATCACAAGAACAATAAACGATTATGCCCGCAACTCAAATTTCCTTAAGGAAAAAGATGAAAACCTCCAGGGGGAAGATGTCAGGGAAGGTCTTACGGCTATAATAAGCGTAAGGCTTAAAGACCCTCAATTTGAAGGACAGACCAAAACCAAACTGGGAAACAGTGAAATAAAAGGTTTTGTCGAATCAACGGTAAACATAAAACTGGCAGAATTTTTTGAAGAAAATCCTGATGCAGCCAAAGCTATTGTTGCCAAGTGCATAGATGCATCTAACGCAAGAAGCGCCGCTAAGAAAGCACGTGATCTGACACGTAAAAAATCAATACTTGAATCAGGATCCCTGCCGGGAAAACTTGCCGACTGCTCAATGAGCGAACCGGAATTCTGTGAACTTTTCCTTGTTGAAGGCGAATCAGCAGGAGGCAGCGCAAAACAGGCAAGGGACAGGAGATTTCAGGCAATACTTCCGCTTAAAGGCAAAATCTTAAATGTTGAAAAAGCAAGGCTTCACAGAATTTTATCAAGCGATGAAATAATGTATATGATAACTGCAATGGGTACAGGCATAAGTGATGAATTTGATATAAAGAATGCCAGATACAATAAAATCGTAATAATGACAGATGCTGATGTTGACGGGGCACATATCCGTACACTTATTTTAACTTTCCTGTTCAGGTATATGCCCAAGTTAATAGAAGAAGGATATGTCTATATAGCACAACCGCCGCTATATCAGGTAAGGGATTCCAAAGATGTTTATTATGCATACTCAGATGAAGAATTAAAAAAAGTAATAGATAAGATAGGCAGTAAAAAATTTACTGTGCAACAATATAAAGGTCTTGGTGAAATGGATGCCGAGCAGCTCTGGGAAACAACGATGGACCCGGAAAAAAGGACTTTACTTAAGGTTGAAATCGAGGACTTGCTGATAGCCGATGATATATTCTCAACTTTGATGGGTGATAAAGTTGAACCAAGAAGAGAATTCATAGAAAAAAATGCAAAGGGTGTTGCATTCATAGATACTTAATTTATAAATCCCAGGTTAACCATCTCCGGGTTTTTATAAATATACTTTTAAGGTTTTTTTAAGATATAGTTTTACTATTTTTTATAAGCGTAATATTTTAAAGCAGCAATAAATTTTATATAAAAATATTTTTAATCGTAAGGAAATAAATGGTTTTTGAAATAAGAGGAAAAATAAAAAATGTCGGCATAGAATCCGAAATGCAGGACAGTTATTTAAGCTATGCCATGAGTGTTATTGTAGGCCGTGCGCTTCCGGATGTAAGGGATGGACTTAAGCCTGTTCACCGAAGAATCTTATATGCTATGAATGACATGGGAATGAGGCACAATACTCCCTTCAAGAAGAGTGCGCGTATTGTCGGTGAGGTTTTGGGTAAGTATCATCCTCATGGAGATACTGCAGTTTATGATTCCATGGTAAGAATGGCGCAGGATTTTTCAATCAGGTATCTTCTGGTTGACGGTCATGGAAACTTTGGTTCCATTGACGGAGACAGCCCTGCAGCTATGAGGTATACGGAGGCAAGACTTTCCGAATTTGCCGAAGAAATGCTTGCTGATATGGATAAAGAGACTGTTGAGTTTGTTGATAACTTTGACAGCTCATTGCAGGAACCTTCAATTCTTCCCGCAAAAATTCCGAATCTGCTCGTAAACGGTTCTTCAGGTATTGCAGTCGGAATGGCAACCAATGTTCCTCCCCATAATTTGGGCGAAGTAATTGACGGAGTTATTGCTTATATAGATAACAACGATATAACAATTGCAGATCTGCTGAAAAAAATTAAAGGGCCTGATTTCCCGACCGGCGGAAAAATTATGGGAATGAAGGGCATAGTGGATGCTTATAACACAGGAAGAGGAATACTTACTGTCAGAGGCAGTGTCCATATAGAACAGACTAAAAAAGGAAAACAGCAGATAATAATAAGTGAAATACCGTATCAGGTTAATAAAACAACACTTATAGAAAAAATTGTGGAAAATGTTAAGGAAAAAAGAATTGAAGGTATCAGTGACTTAAGAGACGAGTCTGATAAAAGCGGAATGAGAATAGTTGTAGAAGTAAAAAGGGAATCTGATCCTAATATTGTAGTCAATCAGCTCTACAAACATTCACAGCTTGAGTCAACTTTTGGAGTCATTATGCTTGCTCTGGTTAACGGGGTTCCGAGAACTTTAAATTTAAAAGAGCTGATTTCCGAATTTGTCAAACATAGATATGATGTTGTTATAAAAAGAACAAAATATGAGTTAAAGAAAGCTGAAGAAAGAGCTCATATATTGGAAGGTTTGCTTATTGCTCTTGATAACCTTGATGCTGTCATAAAACTGATCAGAGCTTCCAAAGATGTTCCTGCTGCAAAAGAAGGATTGGTATCCAAATTCAGTTTAACTGAAATTCAGGCACAGGCAATACTTGAAATGAGGCTTCAAAGACTCACCGCCCTGGAGCGTGACAAGATCAAGCTTGAGCATAAGGAGCTTATGGAAAAAATAAAATATCTTAGAGAATTGCTTGGAAACGATACTTTGCTTTATAGTGTTATCAAAGATGAATTAAAAGAAATAAGGAAAAAATATGCAGATGAGAGAAGGTCGGAAATAACAGCTGAAATATCTGATCTTGA
>JAJFVM010000208.1 GCA_021371805.1 bacterium | reverse complement strand
TATTCTTGAAATCGAATTTGCTTTTTTTAGAAATAGGCTGATTTATAGCCTATACAGTGGGGTTATTTAGGAAATTATTTTTAAATGATTAATTGCTGTGTAAAAATATCAGGAATTATAAGTAAGGATTATGCATTGGGAAAACGGCAAAAAAATATTATTTTCATTTAAATAATTGAAGGAAATTTTATCCGAAACGGCCGGTAATATAATCTTCAGTTCTTTTATCGCTTGGATATGTAAAAATTTTATTTGTATCGTCATATTCAATTAATTTTGCAGGTTCTCCCTGCTTTTCCATTAAAAGAAAAGCAGTTTTTTGGGATACTCTTGCGGCCTGCTGCATGTTATGAGTTACAATGACTATCGTATAATTATCCTTGAGCTCCGTAATCAGATCCTCTATCTTTTGGGTGGAGATCGGATCCAGCGCAGAAGCCGGTTCATCCATCAGTAAAATTTCAGGAGCAACTGCCAGTACTCTTGCAATGCAGAGCCTTTGCTGCTGGCCGCCGGATAAATCCAGGGCACTTTTATTTAATTTCATTTGAACTTCATCCCATAATGCAGCTTTTTTCAAGCTATCTTCAACTATAAGATCAAGCTCCGATTTTGAGTATTTCTTATGCAGTCTTGGTCCGTATGCAATATTGTCGTAAATAGTTTTAGGGAACGGATTCGGCCTTTGAAAAACCATACCCACCCTTTTTCTTAACTCAGCAATATCGACACTGGATTTATATATATCAGCATCATCGATTTTAACAGTTCCCTCTATTCTGACATTTCCTAAAAGTTCATTCATTCTGTTAAAAGTACGGAGCATTGTCGATTTACCGCAGCCGGAAGGACCTATTATTGACGTTACCGTATTTTGTGTAATATCAAAATTAATACCTGTCAAAACATTGGCTTCACCATAATAAAAACCAAAATTTTTAACACTTATCTTCACGAGATTCTTCATAAAAATCCTTTCACGAGACCGGATAATTATATAAACTATTACAAATTCACATTGTTCTAATTTATTTTAATAAACAAAACAATTAATTTACATAAAAAATTTTTTAAAAAAAAGAAAAAATATCAGCTTTCCTGTTTCAGCTTATATTCCTCAAATTTTTTATTTATATCTTCATATTTTAAAGACAAAATCTGGATGGCAAGAAGTGCTGCATTTTTTGAGCCGTTTATTGCAACTGTTGCTACAGGCACTCCTGTAGGCATTTGAACTATGGACAACAGAGAATCAAGTCCCCCAAGATCGTCGGTTTTTATCGGAACACCTATTACCGGAAGAGTTGTATATGATGCAATGACTCCGGGAAGATGGGCCGCTTTTCCTGCCCCAGCTATCACAACTTCAAAACCATTCATCTTTAAGTTTCTTGCAAAATCAGAGGTTTTATTTGGCATCCTATGCGCTGATGAAACAATTTTTTCATAATCAATTCCAAAATCATCAAGAATATCCTGTGCGCCTTTCATAATGCTTTCATCGGAACTGCTTCCCATTATAATGGCTACTAATCTTTTAATACCTGACATACTTAATGCCCCCTTGTCTTTATAAAGTTTCTTCAACTCTTAGTGCAATATCTTTTCTGAACTGCATTCCGTTAAAATTAATTTTTTTGATAGTTTCGTAATTTAATATTCTTGCTTCCTTAAAAGTATCGGCTTTAGCAACCACATTTAAAACTCTGCCTCCGTTAGTGACTATTTTGCCTTCCTCATTTTCAGTTCCGCCGTGAAAAACAAAAACACCCTTTTGCGATGCAACTTCTTCAAGTCCCGAGATTATGTCTCCTTTTGAAGATGTTTCAGGGTAACCCTTCGATGCAAGAACAACACAAACAGTTTTTTCATCATCCCATTTAAGCTTGGTGCTTTTTAAAGAGCCTTTTACGCAATCTACTAAAACAGGCACTATATCATTTTTTAATCTTGGCAGCACGGCCTGTGTTTCAGGGTCACCGAACCTGCAGTTATATTCAAGCAGATAAGGTTCATTTTCCTTAACTATAATTCCTGCATATAAAACACCCTTATAGTCAATTTTCTTGGTTTTCAATGCATTAAAAGTTGGCAGAACAATTTTATTTAAAATTTTCTCATATAAAATCTCATCTATGAACGGAAGAGGACTGTAACTGCCCATTCCGCCTGTGTTTTTACCATTATCGCCATCAAAAATTTTCTTATAATCCTGAGCCAGATCCAACGGTATCAGTATTTTACCATCACATAAGCATAATAAAGATACTTCAAAACCGGAAATAAATTCTTCGATTACTATATTTTCACCGGATTTCCCAAACTTGTTTTCAATAAAAAAGCTGTTCAATGCGCTCAGAAGTTCTTCCTTGTTTTGTGCAATGATTACTCCTTTTCCGGATGCAAGTCCGTCTGCTTTGATAACATAAGGAAATTCTCGCTCTTTAAGTCCCTTAATGTAGGCAACCGCTTTATCAGATTCAGATTTGTTAAAAAATTCCGCTTTGGCTGTGGGTATATTGTAATTCATGCAAAGTTTTTTAGTAAAAACCTTACTGCCTTCAATTTGTGCCGCCATTTGGCCAGGACCAAATACCAGATGGCCTTTTTTACTTAAATAGTCAACTATCCCGTCTACTAAAGGCGCCTCCGGACCTACAACTGTAAGATCTATCCCATTTTTTTCAATAAATTGCAGGATATCTTTAAAATTTTCCTTTGAATAAGATATATTTTCGCACCTTGCAATTTGCGAAATGCCTGCGTTTCCGGGAATGGCAAATAATTTATCAACCAGCCTGCTCCTGGAAATTTTCCAGGCAAGACAATGTTCTCTTCCTCCGCTTCCGATAATTAAAATATTCATTTTTTTTAAAATCCTTTTTAAGCTATGAGCTGCTCAATAATTTATTATCCTGTCTATGAATAAAATTAAAAAAATCTCTTTTTCAAACTGTCATCTTTTACAATAATCTGATTTCTGTCAGGACCCACACTTATTATTGAAACAGGTATTTTTATCAGCTCTTCAATCATATTGATATATTCCCTGGCATTTTTTGGTAATTCATTAAATTCTGTGATATTTGTTATATCTGTTTCCCAGCCATCAATATCGATATATTGCGGCTGGCTTTTTTCGAGAACATAGCAGTTTGGTGTTATATTCTTATAAATATTATCATCAACCTTATAACTGACGCATATTTTTAATTTTTCAATACCGCTTAAAACATCCAGCTTCGTAAGTGCCAGGCTGTTCAAATTATTTATCATTGCAGAATACCTTATTATTACACTGTCAAACCAGCCGCATCTTCTTGCCCTGCCGGTAGTTGTTCCGTATTCATTGCCTCTCCTTCTTATAAGATCTCCTATTACGCTTGTTTCTTCAGTTGGGAAAACTCCGGAGCCTACTCTTGTACAGTAAGATTTCGTTATCCCTATAACTTCATTTATCCTTCCTGGTCCTATACCTGCTCCCGAAAAAACTCCGCCGGCAATTGTCGATGATGATGTAACAAATGGATAGGTTCCATGATCAATATCAAGGAGAGTACCCTGCGCTCCTTCAAAGAGGATATTTTTATCCTCATCCAGAGCTTTGTTAATAAGAAATGTGCTTTCAACTACATATTTTTTTATTACTGCGGCATATCCGGTATATTTTTCGAAAATTTCTTTTGCCTCAAATGTCTTAACATTATAAACCTTGCTTAAAATTACATTTTTAATTTCAAGAACATCGTTTAATTTTCTCCAGAAAAGATCGGGGTCAAGCAAATCGCATACTCTTATTCCTTCTCTGCTTGCCTTATCAGAGTAGACCGGGCCAATGCCTTTTTTTGTGGTGCCTATTTTAGAAGAACCCAATCTGCTTTCAGAAGCACCGTCAAGAGCAATATGATACGGCATTATCAGATGACAATTTGAACTTATTTTAAGATTTTCCGTAGTTATGCCCTTCTCTTCAAGGCTTTTAATTTCGGAGAGCAGCGCTTCGGGATTAATTACAACACCATTTCCTATTATGCATTCAACGTCGGGATATAAGATCCCGGATGGAACCAGGTGCAATTTAAATTCCTGTCCGTTTAATATTACCGTATGGCCTGCATTATCCCCGCCCTGAAATCTTACGACCATATCAACTTTACTTGAAAGCAAATCCGTTATCCTGCCTTTGCCCTCGTCACCCCACTGGGCGCCTACTAAAACTATATTTGCCATAATTTATTTCCTCTTAATTATTGATAGTGTCTTATTTAGATACAATAATCATTCAACAATTACTTCCTTTTAAATAACTGCCAAATAATTTATTTAAACTTCTAAAGTCAGATAAAATATTCTTAAAAAACATTACAGGATTTTTAACTTTTATTTTCTTCGGAATAATTTGTCTCCAGATTGGAAAATAATGCATATTCTTTAGAAAACCTTAAGCCTATCTGCCCTGTTGGACCATTCCTGTGCTTGGCAATAATTACCTCTGCTGTTCCTGCAGCCTTGCTTTCCTTATCATAATATTCGTCTCTGTAAATCAACATAACCAGATCCGCGTCCTGTTCAATGGCACCAGACTCTCTTAAGTCAGCAAGCACAGGTCTCCTATCAGGTCTTTTCTCAACTTCTCTTGACAGCTGTGATAACGCAACAACCGGAATTTTAAGCTCTCTTGCAAGACTTTTAAGATTTCTTGAAATATCCGTTATCTCCAGAACCCGGTTTTCCTTATAATTAGTTCCGGACTGCATTAACTGCAGATAATCAATTATTATAAGTTTTACCCCGAAATTACTTACAAGCATTCTTGACCTTGCCCTTAAGTCCATCACCGTAAGAAGAGGGGCATCATCAATATATATTCTGCTTTCAGACAGTTTTTCTATGGCATGACCCAGTTTGGGCCATTCATGCTCTCTGATATCACCGGATCTTATTCTATGCAAATCAATTCTTGACTCGGAGCATAAAAGCCTTTGGGCAATCTGCTGTTTGGACATTTCAAGAGAAAAAACAGCGACAGGCGTATCATCTTTACCGCTTGCATTTTTAGCAATACAAAGAGCAAGAGAAGTTTTACCCATGCCTGGCCTCGCAGCAATGATTATCAGGTCGGAGTTCTGAAGACCGGAAGTTAATTTATCAAGATCGATAAAACCTGTTGTAACTCCGGTTATATTGGTCTTCTTTTCAGACAGCGCAACTGTCTGATCGTATACTTCAGTTAATACTTCCTTTATCTGAACAAAAGTACTGTTTCTTGAACTGTAATTTAAGTCCTGCGAAATTGAAAAAATAAGCTGCTGCGCTTTATCAACAGCCGCACTCAAGTCATCGGGGACTTCATAACCCATCTTTGCTATATCAGTTGCAGCATATATGAGCTTTCGCAAAATTGAATTATGTTTAACAATTTCCGCATAATAAACTGCGTTTGACGCAAGAGGAATATTCGAGATCAGGGAGTGTATGAATGTTTTTCCGCCTGTCTCCTCAAGTAAATCCTTTTTTTTTAAGTAATCGGCTAACGTAATGGGATCTACAGGCTCCCCTTTTGAATACAATTCTTTTATTGCTTTAAAAATTTCACTGTTTGATCTTCTGTAAAAATCATCTTCTCTTACAATTTCAATCACATTGCCAATTGCTTCTTTTGAGATAAGCATTGATCCCAGCAGGGATTCTTCCGCTTCCAGGTTATATGGAGGAATCCTCTCAAGTTTCCCTGTATTTAAAGTTTCTTTAGTAAATGTTTTTTTTAATACGTCTTGCATGAATGTTCCTGAATGAATAAATTACAAAGATGACTTAAATTCTGTTTCCATCTATCTTCAATAATATATTTATTTTGATAAAAAGCATTAATCCTATCTTATAGGTGCGCTCTGTTTATTAATTAATATCTAAGAAGAAGGTTCACTGCTTTCAGTATTTTCAGCCTCTTCCATCTGTTTCTTATCTGATTCTACCGAAACTGTAATAGTGCATTTTACATCTTTATATAATTTAATTACGATATCGTAACTGCCAATTTCTTTTATGCTATCTTCAAGATCAATTTTTTTTCTGTCAACTTCAATCTTTTTGAAAGATAAAATTTTATCAGCAATATCTTTATTTGTTATCGAACCGTACATTTTGCCTTCAGGGCTAGATTTTACTTTAAATATTAACTTCAGCCCATTTAACGCTTCGGCAATTTCATTTGCTTCTTTTATGTTTCTTGCCTCAACTTTTATCCTGGATTTTTGAACCAGATCTATTTGTTTCAGATTCCCCTGTGTAGCCATAACCGCTATACCGGATGGAATTAGAAAATTCTTGGCATATCCGTCTTTTACATTTATAACTTCGCCAAAGTTGCCAATTTTCTCAATATCTTTTGTTAAAATAACTTTCAATTTATCCTCCTTAAAATTATATCTATTCTTGCATATCAAACTTTAATCTTAAACTATATTTAATGCCTTTCCAGTTTTCTGAAATTTATCCAGACATCCAGTATTCCCATAACCGGAATTATAATAATTAATATTAAAAAGAAACTGATCGCAATAATTGTTAATACTCTATATATTAAAGAAATATTGAATCTATCAAATATACCCCATAAAACCGAAAATCCTAAAGTTGTGTATAATAATCCGAAAACAATCAGAAAATTTATCCCGACAGCATCAAACACAAAATCATAAGCCGGATTGAAATGCGGTATTATAATAAAAATAAGCCCTATTATTATCCCCGAAACATAAAACCATGGCAAATCCCAGGTTCTAAACAATGGAATACTTTTTAAAATAATGCCTCTTTTTTTAAAGATTGAAACACACCAATAATAATTTATCAGGCTTCCAAAAAAACCATAGATTAAAAGCAAGCTGGGTATCAGATAAGGGAGCATTATAAAAATATTTTTACTTTGTTCATATAACGCCTTAAACTGCGTTTCGCTGATTGCCATAAGCTGCATGTACTGTTTTATCATTGGATCATCTGGAAAATTATCTATAACATGCCTGTAATTATTAATAAAGCTTACAATCAAATTTTCCTGTTTTGTAAGTGAAGCTATAAACAAATATAAAATAATTAAACAGATAAACCATAGACTATTTATTATGATGATCTGAAACGGGCTTTTATTCCTGTTAAAACAATATAGATAAATAAAAGCTGTTCCGATTACAAAAACAGTAAAAAATAACGGTAAAGTCCAATCAACAAAATATAGTAAAGAACTTCCAACCAGTGCGCAGATCATACTTTCCCATTTCCTTCCTTCAAGCATTAACCTGATCGAAGGAACTGAAATCAGTGAAAGCCCGAGTATTCCAAGAAACGGGACAAAAGCACTGATAATAAGGACAATAAATGCAAGCACGGCAAGAACTATCAATTTAAACAGATTGCTTCTGGGCTGGTTTATATTATTTATATTATCAAAGGGCATTTTCTTGTTTTAAAATCATTTTTATTATCTTGTAAAATAGGGCATTAAGGCTATTTCTCTTGCCCTTTTTATAGCCTTTGCAATCATTCTTTGATGCTGGACACAGTTGCCTGACGATCTCTTGGGTCTTATCTTGCTTTTATCAGATACAAATTTCCTGAGTAAGGAAATATCCTTATAATCAATATGATCAATATTTTCCTTGCAGAAATAACAGTATCTTTTTCTTTGCCTTAAACCTAAAAGTGACTGTTTTGAATCTTTAGTATTTTTAGTATTTCTTTCTTCCCTGCTGCTGCCTTTTTTTCTAGCCAATTTTTATTCACTCCTTTATTTCAAAATAAGTTCAAAATTTAAAAAATTACCAGATGTAAAAAATTTAATCATATCTTTATAGTTTTTATTTCATCTGATTTAATATTTTTATAAGTTCAATTTCTAAAACGGTATATCTTCGTTTGAAAACTCTACGTCTTCTTCGCCCCGGTTTGCCTGAGATGCTCCTGATTCCCCTGCAAACTCTGATTTTACATTTCTCTTTACATCACAGGTCGCAAATTCAAGGCTTGGTGCAACAATGCTTGCAGTAATTTCAAGAGTTGCCCGCTGCTGGCCTTCTTTTTCATAAGCCGAAGCAGAAAGTTTCCTTCCAATTACAACAACCCTGTCACCCTTTTTTAAACTCTCAGCGCAATTCTCCGCTAATTTGAACCAGGTTACAACTCTATAAAATTCGGTATTTTCAACCCACTCAGTTGTTTTCCTATCCTGATAGTTCCTGTTGACCGCAATACCGAAAGTCGTCACAGGACTTCCGGATGGAGTAAATCTTAACTCCGGATCTCTGGTCAAATTTCCGCTGATAATCATAATAAATGGATTTGAAGCCATAATTCACCTCTTATTTTGTAGAAGATAATATTATTCTTTAGAATCTTTTTCTTCTTTAACTATAAGATGTCTTAATAGTTTATCATTAATTTTATTTACTCTGTCAATTTCATTAACAACTGTCTCGGTACTGGTAAAATTAATAAGATGATAATAACCATTTTCCTGATGTTTGATTGGATAGGCAAGCTTTCTTAAGCCCCATTTTTGGGAATCCGTAATTGAGCCTTTACCCTTTTCAATAATTGAAGTAACTTTCTTCAGCTCCTTTTCAACAGCATCTTCTTCAAGAGATGCGTCAAAAATGAGCATGATTTCATAATTTCTCAAAACTCATACCTCCTATGGACTAATAACTTTTTTATTAGGCTCTACCGTCTTTTAATAGAGCAGAAAGGTAATTTAATCGCAATATTTAGTTTTCAAATACTAATTTAGCAAATTAAAAAATACCAAACGTGGATATTATAACATTTATTTAAATTTGGCAATAGCCTGAAATATATTGTGTTGTTATTCTGTGATATTGTCACAGCCTAAAATATATTGCCCGAAATATATTTAGCTATTTTTCAAAATAAAATTAAATAAATTGCAATCCATCCGGTATTTGAATATATCTTCAGTCTGTATTACATAAATACCAGGAAAGCATTGTTTATTTTATCCTGTTTCCGCAATTAGGGCAGAATATCTGTCCTTCTTCAGCCTTATTCCCGCATTTCGGACAGAAATTTATCTTTCCTTTATTTTCTTGTCCTATCTCTTTACTTTGCTGCTCGACAGACGCCGGGTGCTGTACAAATCTCTGCTGTTCTGGTTGCTGATAATACATATCCTGTTTTACTGACTGAGGTTTGTTTTTCCTGCCAAACATCATCACTATAAGAACAGCGACAAGTGCAATTAAAGCAATCCCCACTCCGATAATAGCCCAAACCCAGCCCGGCATGCTGCTCTTTTTTGAAATTTTATTTATATCTATATTTTCGGAAAAACTATTCTGGGTATTGTCTGCCGAAATATTGCTTTCAGCAGTTACCGCACCCTGACCAATGGGTTTGTCCTGCCCCATATTTGCCTGGGCTTTTGCCTTGTATTCCTGTGCAAGAAGATGGCCTCCGCTTAAATTAAGCACTGAATCAAAATGCTTTAAGGCTTCACTGAAATGTGACAGCCTGTACATTATCAGTCCTGTTTTCCACTCTTCGTCAACTTTGCCCAGTTTGTTTTCTGCTCCTAATAATCCTTTGATATCGTTGCTTGGCCTGACATAAACATTTGTTGAGTCTGTTCCGGCTGATAGAAGCCCTATAACACTTCCTGCGCTATCAAGAACAGGGCCACCACTGTTACCAGGCCTTGCATTTCCCTGGACCTGTATCATTTCAACACCATTGACAAGGACCGATCCGCTCATGCTTCCATTTGTTACAGTCGGGTTCAATGTATTATTCTGTCCAATATCTGAAGACCAGGGATATCCTATAATTGTTACCGGGCCCTGTACTTCCATTGTCGAAGAATCCCCAAGCATCAGGCTTGAAAGCAT
>JAJFVM010000197.1 GCA_021371805.1 bacterium | reverse complement strand
CCATCAATAAAGACCCGGCTGCCCCGATATTTAAAGTTGCAAATTATGGAATAGTGGGGGATATTTTTGATATTATTCCAAAACTCATCAGCCGGATTAAAAGCGGGGAGTCTTTAATTTAGACAGCCATCTTCTGCAAGACAACGAACTTGTGAAATTAAAGAAAATTTTTATTCTATCTAATTTTCAATCTTTTACCGTAAAAGCCCGGCATTTATTTTAAAATTTCTGTTGAATTTTTTTGATTGCTATGTAAAAATGTTATTATATTAATACATTATATGTAAATTATTTACATTTATAGATCTAAATATTCCTTGACAGTATGAAATAAAAAGTCGTAGGTTTTAATGATAATAACTAATTTTTAATACTACTACGACTGAAAAAGGTAAAAACATGGAACAGAAAATTAACTGCATAACAAAGTTAAAGACATTATATCCACAGATGACAGATTCAGAAAAAAAAATTGCCGATTATGTTTTAAACCATCCTGAAGAAATATACAAATTAAACATTCATGATCTGGCAAAATTAAATAAAGTCAGTCTGCCTACGGTTTTCAGATTTACACAAACTCTTGGTTTTGAAGGTTTTAAAGAGTTTAAGATAGAACTTATAAAGGATATGGCTGTCGGTCTTAACATGTCGGTTGAAAATACTGATTATTCAAGCACGGAAAGCATAACAAGAAATATTTTTGAACAGGATATTAATAATTTAAAAGAAACTCTTAATCTTATTGATTATGAAAATCTTGAAAAAGCGGTTAATATTATTATTAACTCAAGAAGAATATTATTTTTTGCAGTATCAGCATCTCTTTCTGTAGCTTTTGATGCATATAATAAATTCTTGAGGGCAGGGTTTATAAGCTATTATGTGAGCGACTCATATTCCCAGAGAATATATTCAACACAATGCAACAGCGACGATGTTGCAATCGGCATTTCGTTTTCAGGTGAATCCATCGAAGTTGTCGAATGCCTTAAAAATGCAAGAGGAAATAATGCTAAGACAATTTGTGTGACAACATTCATGAAATCTTCAATAACGAATTATGCAGACATCAGTCTTTTAACTGTCCCGGTAAAATATCAATATCAGAAAATAGACATACCATCCAGAATGTCGCAGCATGCGCTACTTGATGCGCTGTATTTAAATGTCATCTTAAAAATGGGAAAGTCAACGGTAAAATTCATCAGCAAATCCGAAGAGGAACTTTCGAAAAAAATAAAAAAGGAAGATTAAACTATTAAAACTATTTAACAATAAAACTATATAAAGCAAACCCACGAAAAGTTGGAGGAGATTTTGAATAAAGATGAGATAAAAAATATGTTTAAACCTTACATTGGAACGCCTGATAAAAACAGGCTTATCAGAGCCATGAGAAGACAGGAAGTTGACAGAGTTCCCAATGTCGAGATTGTCATCGAAGATAAGATAGTTGAGAAATTGTTGGGCAGGTATGGAGGAAATACCTTGGCATATGGCGGAGATCCTGCAAAAGGCATGGAAGGCGGAAAAGATATCAGGCCAATGTATCCCAAAGACTGGATTGAGATATGCAATATTATAGGGCAGGACACGATATTGCTCGAAGCTTTATGGACTCCTTTCAAAACAACAGACAAGGAAGGGAAAATAGTTCCGATTTCCGGTAAACCTGTAAAAACCATCACTGATTTCAAGAATCTAATTATGCCGGCAGATGATGATATTGAAGGGAAAATGAGATATGTAAGAGAATATAAAGATGCGGTAAAAGATACGAATATCGGAGTTGGAATAGTATTTGCAACTTTTGTTATGACAATAAATGAGTTCCTGATGGATTTAAGTGACTTTATGATAGATGTTTATGAAGATTATGAATTCATAGATTACATGTTTGAAGTCAGTACAGAATATTGGGTAAAATTTTCAAAAGAACTTGTAAAAAACAAAATAGACTGGGTTTATACGGCAGATGATTTTGGATTTAAGTCAGGGCTGTTTTTACCTCCTGAGATTTTAAAGAAATTATGGTGGCCAAAATATAAAAGGATAATGGATCCTTTAAAGGAGGCAAATATTCCGATAATGCTGCATAGTGACGGCAAGGTTGATGATATAATGCCCTGGATTATAGAGTACGGGGTAGATGCTTTCAATCCTATGGATCCTTACTGTGTTGATTATAGGGATTACAAGAAAAAATATGGAAACCAGATAGCCCTTTGGGGAAATATTGATATAGAATTCCCGCTTGCAAACGGCACTTCTGAAGATATAAGAAAAGATGTTAAAGAGCATATGGATGTTTTAAAACCAGGATATGGTTATATTTGCAGCTCATCGCATTCCATAGTAAATTATATTCCTTTTGAAAATTTTGCAGCGATGATAAATGCTATTCATGAGTTTGGTAAATATTAACAAAATTATACAGGAGTTAACTGTTGTAAATAGTTTTTATTTATTATGCAGGTTTTCAAAGAATAAATATCGACGCCTTTTATAAAGCAATATAAAAAATAATTATTAATTTTACTTATTGAGATGGGAGTTAAAATGTCGCGGAAAGAAAAAATTCCAAATATTGTTATAAATCCTCCTGGGCCGAAATCCATTGAATGGCACAGGCGGGCTTCAGCTCATATGAAAGGATATTCAAGTCAGGTTAAGCAGTTTCCTGTAGTTTTTGAAAGCGGTAAAGGCAATATTTTATATGATGTAGACGGTAATTCGTATATAGATTTTTCAGCTGGAATTTACTGTACCAGTACAGGCCATTGCCATCCTAAAGTGGTTGAAAAAACCAAAGAATATGTTGAAAAACTGATGAACTGTCATGATTTTACAACACCTATAAAAGCGATGTTCATGGAAAAACTTGCAGAGCATCTGCCCGGGGATTTAAGCGGAATTCAGCTTTTTAACGGCGGTTCCGAAGCGGTTGAAGCTGCAATCAGAGCAGTCAGAACGGTAAAAGATGGAAAATATGAAGTTTTTTCATTCTGGGGAGACTGGCATGGCAAAACCACACAATCGATGAGCCTGTCGTCGCTGGGAAATTATTTTTTTGGACCAAGACTTACCGGCAGCCATCTTTCTCCGACTCCAAGTTGTTACAGATGCCCGCTTAAGCAAAAATATCCTGAATGCAAGCTTCTCTGCATGGATGTTCTTGAAGGTACTATTGATAATGAAGGTACGGGAATGCAGGCTGCGATCTGCATGGAACCCATCCAGGGGTATAGCGGGTCTGTCGTATACCAGGATGAAATTATGCCAAGAGTAAAGAGCATCTGCGAAAAAAGAGGCATGCTTTTAGTGGATGATGAAATCCTTGCCGGTTTTGGCAGAACCGGAAAAATGTTTTGCTGTGAATATTATAACGTGATACCTGATATAATTGTATTTGGCAAAGGAGTTGCCGGCGGTTTTCCTATAAGCGGTTTTGCTATTAAAAAGGAATATGACTGGGCTCTTGAGAAAATGTCTGCATCTACAACATATGGCGGTAATCCCATGGGTTGTGCTGCAGGTTATGCAACCCTTCAGGTTTTTGAAGAAGAAAATATCCTTGAGAACGTCAATAAAGTTGGAGGCTTCATTATGGAAAAGCTTCTTAAAATGAAACAGTCTCATAAAATCATCGGAGATGTCAGAGGTAAAGGACTGCTCATGGCAATAGATCTTGTAAAAGACATAGATACAAAAGAACCTTTTGTTGATGCCGGAAAGTTTGTTTATGAAAAAGCTTTTTCAAAAGGTCTGGCCTGGATTCCGGCAGGAAACATTTTAAGACTTGCCCCGGCATTGATAATGACTGAAGAACTTGCATCAATAGCTCTTGATATAATTGATGAATCAATTGGTGAAGCAGAAAAAAAATTCGGATATCAACATTAAAATTGAATCAGAATGCAGATCCGGTTTATTTTTTTAAGATAAAATATTTTAAAAAATATTAATCCTGTTTCTGATAAATTAATTAAATTTTCATTAATTTTTTTATATAAATTCCATCAGGATTTGTCTTTATATGGATTTTTTTAATTAATTTTAATCAGATAATAGTTTAGTTTTTTATTTCAGTGATAATCTTTATGAATCATATTGAGTGCCGACAGAGAAAAATAAAGATATAAAAATCTGCCCTCAGGTCCGGGTATATTGTTTTAATTAATATAAAAAAATAAAAATATATACGGAGATAAGTCTGAAAGAAAATCAAATTAACAATACTTATAAATAAAAATAAGCTTAAGGACGATGAGTTTTTCATCCCGTTTTGTGCCTTGAGCGAAGCGAAAGGAATG